>NZ_JBSGAW010000036.1:0-91307 GCF_053600955.1 Streptomyces sp. NPDC004838
ACGGGGCCGTTGGTGGCGACGCGGACGGTGTCGCCGACCTGGTACTCGCCCTTGGTGGCGGTGGCCTTGTCGAGGGCGATCTGGCTGTCGTTGGCGGGTCCGGTGCCCTGGGTGAAGGTGTAGGCGGCGTCCTTGCCGTTCTTGCCGGGGGAGTAGTTGCCGCCGGCGTTGGCCCAGCCGGAGCCGATCAGTTTGCCTTTCTGGTCGGCGACGCCGGCGAAGCCGCCGACCCGGCCGGTGGCTTCGGCGACTCCGTCGAGTCCTTTGATCCTGTCCAGGGTGGCGGCGGGGATGCCGGCTCCCTCCGGCTCTCCTTCTTCCTCGTTGCCGGGGCCTTCGACGGCGACGGCGATGTCGTCGTAGCTCTTGGCCGACTGGTTGCGGAAGGCGTTGCCGAGGGTGTCGGTGAAGATGAGGGTGCCGGAGACGAAGGCGACGCCGAGCATCACGGCGAGTACGGTCATCAGGAGCCGGGCCTTGTGCGCGAGCACGTTGCGCAGGGCGGTACGGAACATGTCAGTGAGTCCTGTGGTGAGAGCCGGGGGTCGGCGAGTGGATCTCTCCATCGTGATCGCCGAATCGACGCCTCAAGTCAGTCGCAGTAACGGTTCCAGGGGTGCCTTTCGACAGGGGCCACGGGGCGCGTGGTCATACTCGGAGATGATCCCCTGGGTGATTCCTCCTCCCGACGATGACGGCCGAGACCGCCGGAACTTCCTGCCGGAGGCCATCGCCCGCCTTACCGCGACCGCGACCGCGCACGGCAAGCCGGGGAACGGCTCCACTCCGCCCGCGACCGCGTAGCACCCGGCGAGTGTGAACGCGGCTGGTCAGGACAGGGCGGGCGAAGCCGCCGGCGGGACCGTGAGCGCGAGCCCCGGTGGCCGGCGAGCATCGCGGTTCAGAAGAAGCCCTCGCGTCCGTCCCTCGGGGAGGAACGGTAACCGAGGTCGGTGCTGATCTGTGCCGCGGTGCGCAGAAGCAGGGGGACGACGTCCTCTCGCAGGCGGGTCGCGTTCGATCGTCCGCTGGACGTCGAGGAGGCGAGTGCCGCCACGACGGTGCCGGATCGGTCGCGGACGGGGGCGGAGACGGAGAGCAGACCGTCCTCCAACTCCTCCTCCACCAGGGACCAACCCTGGTCCTGCACCGTGCGCAGAGCACGGCGGAGGTCGGTGATGTCGGTGACGGTGCGGTGAGTATACGCACGCAGTCCGTCCTGGCCGATGACCTGGTCCACTTGTTCCGGCGGCGCCCAGGCCAGGAGCACCCGGCCCATGGAGGTGGCGTGGGCCGGTACGCGGCTGCCGATGGAGACGTTGATGCTCATGATGCGGCGCACCGGGACGCGGCCGATGTAGACGACTTCCGCGCCGTCGAGGGCGGCGAGGGAGGCCGACTCGTGGGTCTCTTCCGCGAGCCGGAGCAGGTGAGGCTGTGCCGCCTCGATCATGCTGTGCGACGCGGAGTAGTGCTGACCGATGCTCAGCACCCGTGGTGTCAGTGACCAGCGCCCCCCATTGCCCCGGACGTATCCGAGGTTCTGCAGAGTCAGCAGGATCCTCCGCACGGCGGGCCTGGAGTAGCCGGTGGCTGCGGCGATCTCCGCGAGTGAGGGGTTGGGGCGCTCCTCGTCGAATGCCTGGAGTACGGCGAAGCCTCGCTCGATGCTCTGAATGTGGTCGCGGTCGGTCGGCACGGTCGGCTCGGTCGTCATCCATTCATCCTTTCGTACGCACCTCTTGACATCCCGCTCGGCCCTGGGCACTGTCTTCAGGACCGCACAGCGTGCATGTTGCACGCATAGCGTACAAGCAATGGTCGCGCCGCCCTACCCGAAGGGTGCGAGATTCGTTTGGCGCACACCTCTTGACATCCCCTTCGGCTCTGGGCACTGTCTTCGGAACCGCAAAGCGGGCAAAGTGTACGCATGGCGTACAGGAAGGTAGCGGGCGATGATGCTCGACCAGCGAGACATCCGTAACGGGTTCGGACGCTTTGCCACCGGAGTCACGGTCGTCACCTGCATGAACGACCGGGGCGAACCGCACGGTGCGACCGTGAACGCCTTCACCGCGGTTTCCCTCGAGCCCGCCCTGTGTCAGGTGACGCTGACCCGCAAGTCAAAGGCATGCCAGTACCTCGACGGCGCTCACTTCGCGGTGAACGTGTTGGCCGAGGATCAGTTCGAGACCGCCCTGCACTTCGCCGGCAGGCCGCAGGAGCCGGCCCCGCGATGGACCGACGGCGCGATCGCGCCGGTCCTGGTCGGCAACGCCGCCACCATCTCCTGTCGTCCGTGGCGTACCTACGACGGCGGCGACCACCTCATCGTCATCGGCGAGGTGGTGGACCTGCAGATCAGCGACGTCGACCCGTTGGTGTTCTTCGCCGGAGGCTTCCGGGAACTGGGCCCCCGCAACACCCACGCGCACTGGGCGGCTTCAGTCGACTGCCCCGACACCGGCTGGTTCGCCGCCACCACACAGTTCTCTCCACTGCGCTCACAGCGAGCTTCCTGACCCCCACCTCCGAGCGACAGCCCCCGTGAACACCCTTCCAGGAGAAGAGGCTCCCTTCATGACCACCCAGCACAACGAATCGAGCGCCGACAGCGGTGCCGAGGCCCCGACGCGCTCGACCCGGCCGATGACCGGTGAGGAGTACGTCGACTCCATCCGCGACGGGCGTGAGATCTTCCTCCACGGCGAGCGGATCAAGGACGTCACCACCCACCCGGCGTTCCGCAACGCCGTACAGAGCACCGCACGCCTGTACGACGCACTGCACGACCCGGAGCAGAACAGCGTGCTGACCACGCCCACCGACACCGGCAGCGACGGCTTCACCCACCCGTTCTTCCGCACCCCGCGCAGCAGGGAGGACCTCTTCGCCGACAGGGACGCCATCGCCCAGTGGGCGAGGATGACTTACGGCTGGATGGGCCGCAGCCCCGACTACAAGGCGGCCTTCCTCGGCACCCTGGGCGCCAACTCGGAGTTCTACGAGCCCTTCGCGGACAACGCGCGGCGCTGGTACACCGAATCGCAGGAGAAGGTCCTCTACTGGAACCACGCGATCATCAACCCGCCGGTCGACCGGGACAAGAACCCCGACGACGTCAAGGACCTGTTCATCCACGTCGAGGAGGAGCGCGACGACGGCCTCATCGTCTCCGGCGCGAAGGTCGTGGCGACGGGATCGGCGATCACGAACTACAACTTCATCGCCCACTACGGACTGCCCATCAAGAAGCGGGAGTTCGCCCTGGTGTGCACCGTGCCGATGGGCGCCCCGGGCATGAAGCTGATCTGCCGCAACTCCTACGCCAACGTCGCGGACGCCACCACCGGCCCCTTCGACTACCCCCTCTCCAGCCGCTTCGACGAGAACGACACGATCTTCATCCTCGACAAGGTGAAGATCCCCTGGGAGAACGTCTTCATCTACGGCGACGCGGAGAAGGCATCCACCTTCTTCCCCGGCTCCGGCTTCCTGCACCGCTTCACCTTCCACGGCGTGACACGCCTCGCCGTCAAGCTCGACTTCATCGCCGGGCTCCTCATGAAGGGTGTGGAGGTCACCGGCACCAAGGACTTCCGCGGCATCCAGACCCGCGTCGGCGAGGTCATCGGCTGGCGCAACCTGTTCTGGGCGCTCACCGACGCGATGGCCACCAACCACAACGAGTGGAAGAACGGCGCCGTCCTGCCGAACCTCGACTACGGGCTGGCCTACCGCTGGTTCATGACCATCGGCTACCCCCGCGTCCGCGAGATCATCATGCAGGACCTGGGCAGCGGTCTGATCTACCTGCCCTCCTCCGCGGCCGACTTCAAGTCGCCCGAGGTGCGCCCCTATCTGGACAAGTACGTCCGCGGCTCCAACGGCTACGACTCCGTCGAGCGCGTGAAGCTGATGAAACTCATCTGGGACTCCATCGGCAGCGAGTTCGGTGGCCGGCACGAACTCTACGAGCGCAACTACTCCGGCAACCACGAGAACGTGCGCGCGGAACTGCTCTTCTCCGCCCAGCAGTCCGGTGCCGCCGACGCCATGAAGGGCTTCGCCGAGCAGTGCATGGCCGAGTACGACCTCGACGGCTGGACGGCACCCGACCTCTACAACCCCGGCGACAGCACCCTGCGGGCCCGCTGACCGAGACCTCTCCCTCTCATAGGAGACGAGTATGACCACCGCACCCACCACACCCACCTCACCCACCGCCGCCGGCTCCGGCGCGAACGCCTCCGAGGCATTCCGTACCGCACGGAAGCAGCAGGGTTCGACGCAGAGCGTTCCGCCCGAGCGTGTCGACGCCGTCGTACGCGCCGTGCTGACCGGCGTCCACGACGCCATCCGCACACACGAGGTCACCTATCCGGAGTTCCAGGCCGCCAAGCAGTGGCTCATGGACGTCGGTGAGGGCGGCGAGTGGCCCCTCTTCCTCGACGTCTTCGTCGAACACGTCGTCGAGGAGGTCGCCGCCCGCAGCCAGAACGGAACCAAGGGGAGCATCCTGGGGCCCTACCACCTCCCCGACCAGAAGAAGCTGCCCGCTGTGACGGAGCTGCCGAAGCGCCCCGACGAGGCGGGAGCGCCCATGGTGTTCGCGGGCCAGGTCCGTGACACCGACGGCCGGCCGCTCGCCGGCGCCGAGCTGGACATCTGGCAGGCCGACGACGAAGGCTACTACTCCGGCTTCGCCCCGGGCATCCCCGACGGCAACCTCCGCGGCGTCATCGTGACCGATGAGCAGGGCCGCTTCGAGATCGGGACCGTACGGCCGGCACCGTACCAGATTCCCACGGACGGTCCTACCGGTGCCCTCATCGAGGCCGCCGGCTGGCACCCCTGGCGTCCCGCACACCTCCACCTCATCGTGCGGGCGCCGGGCTTCCGGCCCATCACCACACAGCTGTACTTCCAGGGCTGCCAGTGGGTCGACGACGACGTCGCCGAAGCCACCAAACCCGAACTGGTGATGGACCCGAAGCCCCAGGAGGACGGGCGCCTGCGCGCGGAGTACGACTTCGTCCTCGAAGCCGTCTGACCCCCATGCGACCGGCCAGGTCGGCGAACCCGGCGTCCCCGCGCCGACCTGGCCGATTCCCCCGTCATCCGAGCCACCCAGCCCGGTGAGGGCACTCAGGCAACCGGTCAGGCCGGTGATCACGGTGCCCTGCGCCGACCTGGCCGGTTCACCGCCGTCCGACCTAGGCCCAGCAAGGAAGAGATCTCATGAACGACCTGCATATCGACCGCGTGGACACCGTCCTGCTCGATGTGCCACTGCGACGAGCGCACCGCTTCGCTCGTACGCAGATGCGGGCACAACCCGTGCTTCTCGTCCGGATCCGCACCGCGGGCGGTGTCACCGGTACCGGCGAAGGAGTCGTCCCGGCCGGCCCCTGGTGGGGCGGCGAATCGGTCGAGACCATGCAGGTCATCATCGACCGCTACATCACACCCCTGCTCCTCGGCCGCGCTGTCGACGACATAGCAGGCATCCAGCGCGACATCGGTGACGTGGTCGCCGGCAACCTCTTCGCCAAGGCCGCCGTCGAAATCGCGTTGCACGACGCATGGGCCCGCCACCTGAACGTGCCCGTGCACACCCTCCTGGGCGGCCTCGCCCGACGCTCGGTCCCGGTGACCTGGGCGTTGGGTACCGAATCCGCCGAAGTGGTGGTGGAGGAGGCCCTGGGGAAGCTGGATTCCGGCATGCACCGCAGCTTCAAACTCAAGATGGGCGCCCAGGACCCGGCAGACGACGTGACCAGAATCTGCAAGGTCGCGGAGAAGCTCGCCGGCGCGGCCAGTGTCCGAGTGGACCTGAACGCACGATGGGACCTCTCCACCGCGTTGACCTACCTGCCGCGGCTCGCGGAAGCCGGAGTCGAGATGATCGAACAACCGGTTCCCGGAGCCGAGTTCGAAGCGCTGGCCGAGATCAACCACGCCCTCCCCATCCCCGTGATGGCCGACGAAAGCCTCCGCACACCCACCGACGCCCTGCGCCTGGCGAAGCACCGGGCAGCGGACATCTTCTCCCTCAAGACCACCAAGTCCGGTGGTCTGCGGGCCACCAAGGCCATCGCCGAGATCGCCGCCGCCGCCGGAATCCCCTGCCACGGCGGAACCTCCATCGAAAGCCCGGTGGGCACCGCCGCCTCCCTCCACCTCGCCTGCGCCACACCGGCCGTGACCTGGGGGAGCGAACTGTTCGGCCCTCTCCTGATGAGCGAGGAACTGCTCACCGAGCCCCTGCGCTACGCGGACGGCGAACTGCACCTGCCCGACGGCCCCGGGCTCGGCATCGAACTCGACCCCGAAGCCGTCCGGGCCTTCACAAGGAGCTGAGCCTCATGCTCTTCCACGTACGCATGGACGTCGCCATCCCGCACGACCTCGATCCCGACGAACGCGACAGGCTGGTGGCAACGGAGAAAGCGCGGGCCCTGGAACTCCAACGCTCAGGAGCATGGCCGCACCTGTGGCGCGTGGTCGGCGAGTACAGCAACATCAGCATCTTCGACGTCGGCTCGAACGACGAACTGCACGCGCTGCTCTCCTCCCTCCCCCTCTACCCGTTCATGACCATCCGCGTCACCCCGCTGGCGCAGCACCCTTCCGACCTGGCGGCCCAGCCATGACGAGCCCGTCACGCGAACGCGCGCCAACGCTGTGGCGCGGGCTCGAAGAGGTACCGGCCCACTTGCCGCGCTGTGCCCTCACCATCGGAGTCTTCGACGGCGTCCACCGAGGGCACGCCCGGCTGATCCACCGAACACACCAGCTCGCGCGGCTCCACGGCATGCCCACCGTGCTGGTCACCTTCGATCCCCACCCCGCCCGCGTCCTGGGACTGCCCCGGGACACGGCCGCCCTGAGCACTCTGGACAGACGGGCCGAGCTGGCCCACCAACTGGGTGTGGACGCGGTCTGCGCACTGCCCTTCACACCCCGGTTGGCCCGCGTGAGCGCTGAGGACTTCACCGAACACGTACTCGTGCGGACCCTCCACGCCGGCGCGGTCGTCGTCGGGGCCGACTTCACCTTCGGGCGGGGCGGTAGGGGAGACCTCTCCACGCTGCGCCGCCTCGGGGGGAGACACGGATTCCATGCCGAAGGCGTCGAACTCGTGCGCAACACGCAGGCGCCCTTCTCCTCCACCTACATCCGCGGCTGTCTCAACCGCGGCGACGTAGAGGCGGCCGCACAGGCGCTCGGCAGACCACACCGTGTCGACGGAGTCCTCACCCACGGCACGGAGGTGCTCACCGCCGCGGGCACCGCTCTGCCGGCCCCCGGGCGATACCACGGGCGACTCGACGACTTCACGGCCGAACTGGAGGTCACCTCCTGCGGGAAGCTGAAGGCATCCTGCGCCCCGGCACGAGCCAGGAGCAGCGGTGTTCTGGTCACAGCGAGTTTCCTGAGCCCCGTCGACTCGCCCGAACCCGGGCATCATCCGTCTGCACTCGCATCTCAACGGCAGCCCGCCGACGCGTCGCCGCCCCATCTCGTCCAAGGTGCCGGGTGACCCGCATGACACATCCGGCCTCGCCCTCGGCGCTGACCCACACCGTTGGCGCGCAGGTCCCGGCATCGCCGGCTGATTCTCGGTCGTGACGTTGTTGATCGATATCATGGCCACGGTCCTGAGGCCGTCGGAGGAGCCGTTGTCACACGCATCGAGATACCTGCTGAGTGAGTCGTAATTGGTCCAGGAGCCGCATCCCCACCCGCCGCCCGAACTGGTCGAGGTGCAGTCGTTCGCGCTGGATGCGCCGGCCGGTGGGGCCATCAGCATGGTGGCAGCGGTAAGACTGACCGCGCCGCCCGCAATCATCAACGCCATGCGTATACGCATGGGTTCTCCTTGTGTCCGCCGGCAGGTACCCAACCCTTCACGGGGTTGGGGTGCTCGGTGCCCGCTCCGACTGCCCGCCAGGCCACAGCCGCAAGGACGGCTCGCCCAAGCAGGTCGAGCGGTGCAGCCTGCCGCTGACCGGGCAGAAGGTCGTCGACCGGGTGATCACGGATCTCGGAGTCCTCGACATCACCCCGGCCGGTTTCGTATTGCGTGAGCCGGCGCCCGGCGTGTCCGTGGACGAGGTGCGCGACCGGACCGGCGCCCCGCTCTCCATCGACCTGATCACCACCACCGTGTGAGGAGTAACCCATGGATTTCACCGCTGAACAGTCCGCCGAGGTCGTCGTGGAGTCGTTCGCCGGCACCGGGAATCCGCGCCTGCGCGAGATCCTGACCGCGCTCACCCGGCATCTGCACGCCTTCGCCCGCGAGGTCGAACTGAGCACCGCCGAGTGGGAGACGGCCATCGACTTCCTCACCCGGACCGGCAAGACCTGCGACGACGTGAGACAGGAGTTCATCCTGCTCTCGGACGTGTTCGGGCTGTCCATGCTGGTCGAGACGGTGGAGGGCGAGCGCCGGGCGGCCGGGGCCACGTCGACCACGGTGCTGGGCCCGTTCCACATGGTGCAGAGCCCGGCCCGGGAACTGGGGGACACCATCGACAGGGTCGGCGACGGCGTACCGTGCGTGGTCGAAGGGCGGGTCACCGATCTGGACGGGGCCGGGCTGCCCGGCGCGACCGTGGACGTGTGGCAGTCCGACGACAAGGGGTTCTACGACGTCCAGAAGCCCGGCGAACTCCCGGACCTCAACGGCCGGGGACTGTTCACGGCGGACGCCGACGGGCGCTTCTGGTTCCGGACCGTGAAACCGGCGCCGTACCCGATCCCCACCGACGGACCCGTGGGAGAACTGCTCGCGGCGACCTCCCGGCACCCGAACCGGCCGGCCCACATCCACTTCATCGCCGAGGCGAAGGACCATCAGCCGGTGACCACACACGCCTTCGTGTCGGACAGCGAATGGGTCGACTCCGACGCCGTGTTCGCGGTCAAGAGCAACCTCCTGACCGACTTCGTCCTCGTGGACGACGAGGAGGAGGCCGCCCGGTTCGGCGTGAGCACACCCTTCCACCGCGCTCGGTTCGACATCGCCCTCGCATCCGAGGCAGGCGTCTGATGGAGTTCACCTACACCGCCCTGCCGATGCGCGTCGTCTTCGGCGCCGGTCGGCTGCGGGATCTCGCCGGGGAAGTGGACGGGCTCGGCCTGCACCGCGTCCTCGTCGTGTCCACACCCGAGCAGGAGCCCTTGGCGCGCCAGGTGGCCGAGAACCTGGGCGAGCGCAGTGCCGGCGTGTACGCCGAGGCCCGGATGCATGTGCCGGCCGCGGTCGCCGACGACGCGGTCGCGGTCGCCCGTGACCGGGGTGCCGACGGCTGTGTCGCGGTCGGCGGCGGCTCGTCGGTCGGGCTGGGGAAGATCCTCGCGCTGCGGTCGGGCCTCCCGCTGGTGGCCGTTCCGACGACCTACGCGGGCTCGGAGGTGACCACACTCTGGGGACTCACCGAAGGCGGGGCGAAGCGGACCGGCCGCGACCCGGTCGTGCTGCCGCGCAGCGTCGTGTACGACCCTGAGCTGACGCTGGGGCTGCCGATCGGGATGAGCGTGACGAGCGCGGTCAACGCGATCGCGCACGCCGTCGAGGCGCTCTACGCCCCCGACGCCTCGCCGGTCGTTTCGCTGCTGGCCGAGGAGAGCATCAGGCTGTTCGCCCGCGCACTGCCGACGATCGTCGAGGAGCCGGGCGACATCGAAGCCCGGGCCGACGCACTGCAGGGCGCGTGGCTGGCCGGCGTATGCCTCGGTGCCACGACCGCGGGCCTGCATCACAAGCTGTGCCACGTGCTCGGCGGAAGCCTGAACCTGCCGCACGCGGAGACCCACACCGTCGTCCTGCCGCACGTACTGGCGTTCAACGCCACGGCGGCGCCCGCGGCGGCCGCCGCCGTGGGCCGAGCACTCGGGACGGAGGAAGCACCGTGGACCGCGCTGTGGACCTTGCTGCGTGAACTCGGCGCCCCGGCGTCGCTACGCGAACTCGGCGCCCGCCGGACGGATCTCCCGCACGTGGTCGAGCAGGCCGCCGACGCGCCCTACGCGAACCCCCGGACGCCTCGCCGCGAAGATCTCGCCGCACTGCTCGACGCCGCGTACGAGGGCCGCACGCCCGTCACCGATCCGACCGATTCGGAGGAAACCCATGCGTGAGGCCGTTGTCTGCGAACCGGTCAGGACCCCGGTCGGCGCCTTCGGAGGCGCGCTGCGCGATGTCGCCGCGCAGGAGCTGGGCGCTGTGGTGGTCCGGGAGGTGATGGAGCGGACCGGGCTGCCGCCCGAAGCGGTCGACGACGTCGTGCTCGGGCACGGCTACCCGTCGATGGACGCTCCCGCGATCGGCCGGGTGGCCGCACTCGACGCGGGCCTGCCGCTGTCGGTCGGCGGCATGCAGCTCGACCGGCGCTGCGGGTCGGGTCTGCAGGCCGTACTCGTCGCGGCCATGCAGGTGCAGACCGGGGTGAGCGATGTCGTACTGGCCGGTGGCGCCGAGTCGATGAGCAACGCGCCGTTCTTCTCCACGGCCATGCGGTGGGGCGCCCGCAGCGGTCCCGGCGTGATGCTGCACGACTCGATCACCCGCGGCCGGCTGACCGCCGGTGGCCGCCGGTACCCGCTGCCCGGCGGGATGATCGAGACCGCCGAGGCGATGCGGGAGAAGTACCGCATCTCCCGCGAGGAGCAGGACGAGTACGCGGTCCGCTCCCACCACCGCGCCGCCGTGGCAGCCGCCGAGGGCAGGTTCGACGACGAGATCGTGCCCGTCACCGTGCCCGGCCGGAAGTCCGAGACCCTGGTCGAACACGACGAGCACATCCGCCCCGGCACCTCGGTGGAACAGCTGGCCCGGCTGCGGCCCGTCATGCTCGGCGAAGACCCCGACGCCACCGTGACCGCGGGAAACGCCTCCGGGCAGAACGACGGCACCGCCGTCTGCGTCGTCACGCATCCCGCCCGCGCCGCCGAACTCGGTCTGCGCCCGCTGGTCCGGCTCGTCTCCTGGGGACTGTCCGGGACCGAGCCGCGCATGCATCGCCCGGCGGTCGGACCCCTCAGCACCCCCGTCCGCGGAACGGTTGACGGACCGGAGCGCGATTCCCGTCACCGACCGGGCCTCCGCACGGGCCGGGGGCGGACCGCTCCCGGCCCGGCTCGCGACGGTGCGTGCCGGCCGGCCTTCTGGGACCGGTTCGCCGGACACGGCTTCCCCGACCGGAGCGTGTGCGCGACGGGGACGTTCAGAGTGTTCTACGCGGCCTGGGACAGGGTGGACCGGTCCGTCCGGGGCGCGTGCCGGGCCGGTGCCGCGGGCCTGGTCACGACTCGTCGTCCGTCGCGGCGTGGCCAGAGGAGGAGGGCGCCGATCGCTCCCGCCCCGGCGAGGACCGCGAGGACGGACCAGGCGAGGGAGAAGCCGGCGTTCGTGCCGAGCCATCCCGCGATCGGATAGGTGACCAGCCAGGCCAGGTGCGACAGGGAGAACTGGGCCGCGAAGGTCTCGGGTACCGCGTTCGGTGCGACGGAGGCGCGCAGGACGTTGCCGGTCGGTGTGATGATCAGCGCCATGCCGATGCCGATCACGGCCCAGACGATCGCCGTACCGGTCCAGGTGGTCAGGTCGGCCGCGAAGAGCGTCACCGCGGCGGTCGTGCCGCCGACGAGGACTCCGGCGCCGGTCATCATCACGGTGCGGGCGGTGATCCGGTCGAGTACGCGGGGCAGTACGAGGGCGGCCAGGAGGGTTCCGGTGCCGGACGCGGCGAGCATCCAGGCGACGTCCGATTGCGAGCCGCCGAGTTCGTCACGGACGTAGTTGACGGTGTTGACGACGACGATCGATCCCGCCGCCGCGACCACGAGGTTGAGCGCCATGACGCCGCGCAGCCGCGGTGTTCTGAGGAATGTCCTGATCCCCGCCGCAGCCTTGTCCCATGCCTTGGTGTGGGCACTGGGGCGGGCGTCGGGGATGCGCGTCGCCAGAACGAGCAGGGCGGAGAGGAGGAATCCGGCGGAGGTGCCCAGGAACAGCAGGTCGAAGCTCATGAACGCCAGGGCGACGGCCGCCAGGACGGGGCTGAGCAGGCTCTCCATGGTGGAGGCGACCTGGGAGGCGGACAGGGCGCGCGTGTAGTCGGACGCGTCGGTGACGATGTCGGGGATGACGGCCTGGAACGTCGGGGTGAAGGCCGCGGACGCGGCTTGGAGCAGGCCGATCAGGATGTAGATGTGCCAGACCTCGGTGACGAGCGGCAGTGCCAGGACCACGGCACCGCGGACCACGTCGAGGAGGACCAGGAGGGTTCTTCTGGGGAAGCGGTCGACGTACGCGGCGGCGAGGGGAGCTATGACCACGTACATGACCATCTTGACGGTCAGGGCGGTGCCGAGGACCGTGCCGGCGCGTGGGCCGGCGAGGTCGTAGGCGAGCAGTCCGAGGGCCACGGTGGTCAGCCCGGTACCGAACAGGGCGATGATCTGGGCACTGAACAGCAGGCGGTAGTCGCGGATCGCGAACAAACGCATGGCGTGTTCCTTCCATGTCCATGCGGCGGGGCACGGCCCCGGGGCGGAGGCCGTGCCCCACAGAGGGAGGCTGAGTCGTCTCTACGCATCGGCGCCGCTCCCCGGAGTGAGGCCGGCCAGCAGGTTGAAGGCGCCGGTCAGGATGTTGAGTGCGACGACGCCGACGACGTCGGCGATCGCGCGGTCGCTGTAGCCGTGCGCACGCAACGCGATGACCTGCTCGTCGGTGATCGACGTCGGCTCGCGGTAGACCTGGAGGGCGAGGGCGATGATCGCCGCGATCGCGGGATCGGCCGAGGTGCCCGCGCGGGCACGCCCGATCTCTTCCTCGTCCACTCCCATCGCGCGTGCGGCACTGACGTGCGCGTCGAGACAGAGCCCGCAGCCCTGCAGGACCTGGACGGCGATCGAGATCCGTTCGCTGATCCTCCGGTCGAGTTTGGCTCGTCCCATGGCCCGGCTGAGCTGGAGGTAGCCGCCCAGAACGGCGGGGGAGTGCGCCATCGTGGAGACCATGTCACCGATTTGGCCGTGGCGGGAGACGAGGTCGGCGAGGAGGTCGCGCGAGGCGCCGACCGCGGTATCGGGCGTGAGTCGGGTCAGGCGGGGCATGACGGTCCTTCCGACGTGGAGGATGTACCGGGGGCGACGGGGCGCTCGAGAAGCCGAGCGCCCCCTGACCGCGCCGTAGGCCGAGGCGGTCGGTCGGTGACGTTCATGCGGTCAGTGGTGTGCGTGGCCGCCGTGGTGGTGGTTCATGTGCCCGTGTGCGGTCGCGGACGCCGCGACCGAGCGGGGGGCGGTCGCGGTGGTCCGCACCGTGAACTCCGCCGTCCGGACGGTGTCGTTGTGCCGGAAGTCCAGGAAGAGGCGGTACACGCCGCCCGACGGCGCGGCGGCCATGAAGGTGATCTCGGGTCCCGGCTCGGTGGTGCCGTCACCCGGCGCGCCCTCCGGGTGGACGTGGAGGTAGCCCAGGTCGCCGACACGCAGCGCCACCAGGTGCCCGTACGCGCCCAGGTAGGGCTGCAGGTCGGTGACGGGCCGCCCGTTCCGGCTGACGGTGAGCGTCAGGTCGCTCGCCTCGCCGGGCACGAGGTCGCCGTCGAGGGTGACGGTGTACTCGCCGACGTGAGCGGTGCGGGTGTCCTCGGGAAGCGGCCGCGGGTCGTACGGCCCGGCGACCGAGGCGTCGATCCCCAGCGTCATGGTCCCGTCGTGGCCGGCCGGGTGGATGTCGGCGAAGAACCTCCAGTCTCCCGGTTTCAGGGTCACCTCGGTGCTCCAGGTGCCCGTCTCGTCCCTCACCGGGTGCACATGCTGGAACCCGGTCGTGTCGCGCCGGACGGCGATGAGGTGCAGTTCCTTCTCGTGCTCGGGCGTGAACTCGGTCACCGGCTGTCCGTCGGGACCGGTCACCTGGAAGGTGACCGTCTGCGCCCCGGTGGGGAGGATCGTCGAGTCGAATTCGAGGGTGTACCCGCTCTCGGAGACCGACAGCCCACCGGGGCGGGCTCCGCCGTGGCCGCTGTGGTCGGTCATGGCGTGGCCGGAATTGCTCTTCATCGTGTCTCCACCTGTGTGACGCGTTCTTCTGGCAATGTCCGTGTGCGGGACATCTGTCAGAACCATATACCCCGGGGGGGTATTCCCGCCACCCGTGTCACCCAAGCCCGCACACCAGCGTCACGTAGCCCCCGACCCCTCGCTTCCCGCCAGGGGCCGGGTCCGGTCACCCCACCGCCACGCCGCCGAGCCACACGCGGGCGGGTCGCAGGTCCTGCTCCAGCTCGACCAGGTCGGCGCGGAGTCCCGGCCGCAGCGCACCCCGGTCGCGCAGTCCGAGCAGCCGGGCGGCCGTACCGGACGTCATCCGTACGGCGTCCGGCAACGGGATCCCCACCGTGGACACGGCCCTGCGGAACGCCTCCGCCACGAACAGGGTGGAACCGGCGAGCGTATCGGTGCCGCGCAGCCTGGCCACCTGGCCCGCGACGGTCACCTCGCGGTCCGCGAAGACGTAGTCCCCGTCCGCCGCGGGCATAGCGTCGCTGACCAGCATCAGCCGGTCGGGGCCCGCGACCCGGTGGGCCAGCCGTACGGTGTCGTCGGCCAGATGGTGCCCGTCCAGGATCAGTTCGCAGACCAGACGCGCGTCCAGCAGAGCGGCGGCGACCGGGCCCGGCTCCCGATGGTGCAGCCCGGGCATCGCGTTGAACAGATGAGTCACCGCACGGGCACCGAGATCCGCGGCCGGGACGCCGGGCCCCGGTCCGCCCTCCGGGTGCGCGCCGTCGGCCTGCGACCTGGCCCGTGCCGCCGCCCCCGGCCCGAGTCGGTCGGGTGGTCCGCGACACCGAGGCGAGCGGGCCCGACGACGCGGATCGGTACCGTGTCAGCCGCCGCCGGCTCGCGGTATGCGCCCGGCGGGCCGGTCCGGAAACGGACCGGGCCTGACGACGGCGCCCGCACTCAGTACGATGAACCGCTCCGGCGGCGGACACGACACGGTCGCCTCGGTGAGGCGGGAGGAGACGGGTATGACGGACCGGAACCGGGGAGGTGCCCCCCGTCGCCGCGGCCAGGGCGAACTGGAGAGTCAGGTGCTCGCCGTGCTGCGGCAGGCGCCCGCGCCGGTGAACACCGCCTGGGTGCAGGAGCGGCTCGGCGGCGGGCTCGCCTACACCACGGTGATCACCATCCTGACCCGTCTGCACGCCAAGGGCGCCGTCGCCCGGGAACGGGCGGGCCGGTCCTTCGTGTGGACGCCGACCGCGGACGAGGCAGGGCTGGCCGCCCTGCGGATGCGTAAGGTGCTGGACGCCGAGGCCGACCGGGAGGCCGTCCTGGCGAGCTTCGTGACCGCGCTGCCTCCGGGTGACGAGCGGTTGCTGAGAGATCTGCTGGCCCAGGCGGCCGAGGAAGGCGACGACTGACCGCATGGGGGTCTTCGTCTTCCTTCCGCTCGTGCTGCCCCTGAGCGCGTGGCCGATCGCCCGCCTCGCCGAGCAGCATCTGCATCCGCGCGCGGCCACCTGGCTGTTGACCGCGGTGGCGGGCGTACTGGCCGTGTGCAGCACGCTGAGCCTCGCGCTGCTCATGGTCGTCGGTACCGCCCAGGTGCCCGGAAACCCCCTGCCGGACAGCTGGTCCGACCCGCAGGTGCGTGCGGCGGTGCCCTACGACGAGGTCGCGGGCCGCGTCGCCATTCCCGCGCTGATCGCGGTGCTCGTCGCGTGCGGCCGGACGGCCTGGCGCCACCACCGGGTACGCCGCCGGGCCGGGCAGGCTCTGACGGCGCTGCCCGGCCGTTCCGTGGCGGTGCTGCCCGACCGTGAGCCGTACGCGTACGCTCTGCCCGGCACCGGCCGGAGCGGCGGACGGATCGTGGTCACCACCGGAATGCTGGGCGCTCTGGACTCCGCCGAGCGCCGGGCCCTCTTCGCGCACGAGCGCGTCCACCTGGCGGGCGGCCACCACCGTTTCCTGCTGGCGGTGCAACTGGCCGCGCGCGCCAATCCGTTCCTGCGGCCTCTGCGCACGGCGGTGACCTACACGGCGGAGCGCTGGGCCGACGAGGGGGCCGCCACGACGGTCGGGAGCCGGCGTGTGGTGGCCAGGGCGATCGGCAAGGCGGCGCTGGTCTCACACAGGACGCCCATCGCGACGCTGGCGGGCCTGGCCGCCGAGGGGCCGGTGCCGCGGCGGGTGGTGGCACTGCTGGGGCCCGCGCCCTCCGCACGTGTGTGGCCGCCCGTCTCCACCACCGTGGGGCTGGCCGCCTGGGGCGCCGCGGCGGGCGCGACGGCCTCGGCGCTGTCGTCGGCGAACTCGGCGGTGAGCCTCTTCCTCATTCTGAAAGCGGCCACTCCACTCTGACCGGCAGGCTGTTCCGCACGGCCGGCTCCGCCGCGGCCACCACTGCTCCGTGCCGTCGGCCCCGCACCGGCGACCGCCACCGCTCCCGCTTCGGGCCGGCGAAGCACAGAGGCCGTTCCCGCCCTGTACGGACGGGAACGGCCTCTCGCACCCGGCGCTTTCCGGCCGTCGGCCTTCGACCGCGGCCGTCAGAGATCCGTCAGAGATCGAACTCGTGGGGCTGCAGGTCGAGCATGAGGCACGCCTCCCGTACGACGGCCTGCTCGTCCTTGTCGAAGTCACCGTCGGCGCCGCCGATGACGATGCCGATCTGGATGACGGCGCGCGCCTCGGCGGGCTTCTTCTTCGCCTTGGCGATCTCCTGCATCACGCTGATCCTGCCGAAGGCGAAGTCGGCGGTGAGCTTGTCGAGGTTCTCCTCGAAGCGGCGCTGGAGTTCGTCGGCGGGGAAGTTCCGCAGCACCTCGTTGGTGGCGATGAGCTGGGCGACACGCTGCCGTTCGGACGGGTCGACGGTGCCGTCGGCCGCGGAGACCAGGGCGCACATCGCCATGCTCGCGTCGCGGAAGGCACCGCTCTTGAGGTCGTTCTTCTTCGCCATGAGCTGGGTCTGCATCGTGGACGCGGATTCCTTCAGGCGGTCCCACAGGGCCATACGATCTCCGTTGCTCGTTAGGTGAGGGGTGTCCGGGCCGCGGGGGGCACGGCCCGGACGCCCCGACTCTCTACATTATTGTAGAAGTTATCGGTCCGGGGGCGGTTCAGCCCTCGTCGTCCTCGTCGCCTTCGAAGAAGTCGCCGATCTCGTCCACGGCTTCGGCTGCGACCATTCCGCCGACGACGCCGACGGCGAGTCCCGCCGCCCCGGCCGCCACCATCGTGCCCATGCCGGGACCCGAGCGGCCGTGGCCGTCGCCGTGATGGGCGCCACCGTGCTCGCCGTGCGCGTGGACACCGCCGGATCCGAAGGCGGCGTGTGTGCCGTCGTACCCGTGGGGCGTGTGGAAGGAGGGGGACCGGTGCTCGACGAGCCGGCGCACCCAGCCGTCCACCTCGGCGTTCCAGTCCCGGCTGTACGCGTCGTCATGGCTCAGCGTGATCCGCGTGAGCGCGTCATGGCCGCCGGAGAAGGCTCCGCCGCGCTTGTCGGCCTCCAGAACCACGTCCATGCCGCCGGGCCCGGCGAGGAAGGTGACCTCGATCTCGCCGACCGCGTGCGCGTACTGGGGCGCGGGCGTCAGCTCGATCTCCTGGTAGAAGGGCAGCAATTGCCCGGTGCCGCCGATGCGGCCGTACTCCAGGTCCGCCGACTTGAAGCCGAAGCCGGTCCGCCCGAACGCCTCCAGGACGGCCTCTTGCACGGGCAGGGGCCGCACCGAGAGCGGGTCGAGGTCGCCCTTGTCCTTGGCCCCGGCCACGCCCAGTTCCGTACGCACCCCCAGAACGATGCCGAGCTGCTGCCCGTACAACTCGGTGACGGGGGTCTCCCAGGGGAGCGCGACCGAGAACGGGATGCCGCGCTGCTCGCCCTCGGCGAGGCGGAAGCCGCCGGCGACGGTGAACCGCTCGAAGGTGACAGCGCCTTCGAGCTCGCCGTCACCGGTCTCCGCCTCGACGCGCGCCACGAGTTCGAGCGTGATGTGCTCGATGCCGACATCCGTGGTGCCGCCCCGGAGGCGGACCTCTCCGGCGAGGCTCCCGCCGGGCAGAACGGCGCCGGGGGCGAGGACCGTGTCGACGGTGGGGCCGCCGATGCCGAGTGAGCCGAGCAGTCGTTTGAACACCATCGTGGTGTTCACTCCTTCCGTAGGTACACAGGTGCATGCCGTACGCGGCGCACCGGGTCGCACGCGGTCGTACGGCGCGATGCGTGGCGCGCGCGTGACACGGAGAGGGCCGCCGAGCCGGTCGGCGGCCCCGCGGGCTACTTCGCCGAGGGCGCCAGAGCGGCCAGCGCCTGCGCCCGGCGGACGTACTTCAGATCGGCGAGATCGGCCACGGTCCTGACCCCGAATGCCTCCTGGAGCAGTTCGCCGTCACGGTCGGAGACCCCCTTGAGGGCCGACACGGGCGCGGCGAGTATCTCCGGCAGGGGCTTGTCCGCCCATGCCTTGTCCAGCACGTTGCCGAGGTCGATCGACGTCATGTCAGCCCTCCGATGTACGGTCGGCGGCGAGCACGCGTCCGCGCACCCACCGCATCATCTACATGCGTGTAGAAGAATAGGCCCGATCAACCGGGTGGGAGCACAGAACCGCGACGGATTCATCAGTCCGTCCGGAAATGGACCTCGGCCGTTCCGCGAATCCACACGGAAAGTCCCCCGACGGCCGCGCGATGTGACACGGACAACAGTCCGCCTGCCCGTCAGAGCGTGCCCGGCCTTTACAGTGGGTGTAGAAAAACGATGCTCCCGGTCCATAGCCCGGCCGATGAGATCCAGCCACGCGACAAGGAGTCCCGGGACCCGCATGGGTGAACCTCCCCATACCAGCCGCGCCGTTCCCCGCCCGTCAGCCTGCGCGCCCCCGGGGCCTGGAGCGATACGGCGGCCGGCCGTGGACCCGCTCCCGCCGTCCTCGGCTCCGCCACAGGTCCGTGCACCGTCGTCCGCCCCGGGGACACCGTGGCACGGCATCCGCACTGCGCCCCCGATGCCGCCAGCGGCCGTCCGGATGCCGTCACCGCGCGCGAGCGGCATCGTGATCGGGTACCTGCCCATGGACCCGTTGAAGACGTGCCCCTCAACATTCCCGTCGGCCCGGCGGCGGCCGGGCCGCCCGGCCCGCGGCGACCGCCGACCCGGCAAGCCGTCCCGATCGACCCGCCACAAGGAGTCGCACGTGCCACCCCGACCGACGGATCCTGACCGATGAACGCGGTGCTCGGCCTGCTGGCCGTCTTCGTCCTGACCGCGGGCACCGGCTACTTCGTCGCCCAGGAGTTCGCCTATGTCGCCGCCGACCGCCTCGCCCTCGCCCGTGAGGCCGAGGCGGGCGACAAACGGGCCGCCCGCGCCCTGAGCGTGCTCGAACGCCTCTCGTTCATGCTCTCGGGCGCCCAGCTCGGCATCACCGTCACCGGCCTGGTCGTCGGATTCCTCGCCGAGCCGTCCGTCTCCGCGCTGCTGAGGCCCGCCCTGGAGGGCATCGGCCTACCCGGCGGCGCGGTCTCCGCGATCTCGGTCGTCCTGGCGTTCGTCCTCGCCACCACCGTACAGATGGTGCTGGGCGAGCTGGCACCGAAGAACCTGGCCCTGGCCGTCCCCGAGCGGCTGGCCAAGTCCCTCGCCGCCTCGACCCTCGCCTATCTGAAGATCGTGGGCCCGGTGGTGCACATCTTCGACAGCGCCGCCAACAAACTGCTGCGCAAGGTCGGCATCGAGCCGGTCGAGGAACTCCACCACGGCGCCACCCTCGAAGAACTGAGCCATCTGATCGGCGAGTCCCACGAGCAGGGCCATCTGCCCGCCGACACCGCCGAACTGCTCGACCACGCCATGGAGTTCTCCGAGCGCACCCTGCACGAAGTCATGGTGCCGCGCGCGGACGCGGTCTTCGTCCGCGCGGACGCCACCGCCCCGGAGGCCGTCGCGCTGATCGCCGAGCACGGCCACTCCAACTACCCCGTCCTCGGCGACCACCCCGACGACGTCGCGGGCGTCCTCGGCGTACGGGACCTGATGCGACTGCCCGCCGACCGCTTCGCGACCACCACCGCGCGACAGGCCGCCCGCCGCCCGCTGCTGCTCCCCGTGACCCTCCCGCTGCCCGAGGCGGTCGGGCAGATGCGTGAGCGCGACGACGAGTTCGCCGTCGTCCTCGACGAACACGGCGGCGTCGCCGGTCTCGTCACCTACGAGGACATCGCCGAGGAACTCGTCGGCGACATCGCCGACGAGACCGACACCGTCGTCGAACTCGCCGTCGCCGACACACACGGATGGCTGGTGGACGCGGGCCGCCGGCTGGACGAGGTCGAACAGGCCACCGGCGTCGCGCTGCCCGAGGAGGAGGACTACGACACCGTGGCCGGACTGATCATCGACCGGCTGGGCCGCTTCCCGGCGATCGGGGACCGCCTCACCGTGGACGGAGTGCGGATCGAGGTGCTCAGCCTGGACCGGCATGTGCCCGAACGCGTACGCATCGAACAGGCCGAGCCCGCGGCGCCGGCGGCCGAGGAGGCACAGGCATGAGTTTTCCCATGGCCCTCTTCGTCACCGTCCTGCTGCTCATCGGCAGCGGCTTCTTCGTCGCCGCGGAGTTCGCCCTGGTCGCCGCGAAGCGCCACCGCATGGAGAAGGCCGCCGCCGAGGGGCAGCGTGGCGCCAAGGCCGCTCTCGCCGGGATGCGCGAGCTGTCCCTGATGCTCGCCGGCGCCCAACTCGGCATCACCATCTGCACCCTGGGCCTGGGCTCCCTGTCCAAGCCCGCCATCTCCCACCAGGTCGATCCGCTGCTGGTGGACCTGGGCCTGCCCGCCGGACTGAGCTACGGCATCGCCTTCGCCTTCGCCATGATCATCGTCGTCTTCCTCCACATGGTGGTCGGCGAGATGGCGCCCAAGTCCTGGGCGATCGCCCATCCCGAGCGCTCGGCCATGCTGCTCACACCGCCGTTCCGCGCCCTGGTCAAGGCAGTCCGGCCGCTGATCCGGGTGCTCAACAACATCAGCAACGCGCTCGTGCGGATGTGCCGCGTGCAGCCGCGCGACGAGATCACGGCCGTGCACAACCGCGAACAGCTCACCCACCTGGTCACGGAGTCCGAACGCCTCGGGCTGATCAACAAGACCGACTCCGAACTGATCACCCGCTCCCTGACCGAACCGCAGACCCCGGTCACCCGGCTCCAGACGGCGGCCGACGACATCGTCACCGTCCCCGCCGAGGCGGACCTGGACGCGATCCTCGCCACCGCGGCATCGGCCGACCGCACCCGCCTCCTCGTCCGCGACGGCGATCTGGTCCTCGGCTCCGTGCACGCCCGCGACGCCCTGGTCGCCCGCACCCGAGGACGCACCGTCACCGCCCGCCAACTGGCCCGCCCGGTACCCGAGCTGAACGGCGGCGACAGCGTGTCCCAGGCGGTCGAGCACCTGCGCAGGAATCGCGCGTCGCTGGCCCTGATCCGGGACGCCGACGGCCGGCTCACCGGACTGATCAGCCTGGACGACCTCCTCGCCCGGCTGCTCCACCCGGGAGCCGTGCGCTGAGGGGCCGCCCCCTCGCCGACGGCCCGGATACGGCGGCGGCCGGCATCGGCCCCGGCGCCGGCCGCGCGCAGGCAGGGGCACGGCCACCCGCGGGCGCGGGGGCGGAGTTCTTCGTACGGCGGCGGCCGTGGCGGGCCGGGCCGTGGCCGGTCTTCCCACCTGCGCGGCCGCCGTCGTCGCCGCACTAGGATAGGAGCCGTGACTGACGCGCCCGCTCCTTCGTACCCGCCGGGCCGGGCCAAGCGGGCCCGGCGCCCGAACGCGGACGAGGCGTTCAGGCTGGCGCGCAGAGAGTTCGTGGCCGGCAAACGGCTGGACATGCGGCAGTTGTCGGCGGAGCTGGGCATCGACCGGACCACGCTGTTCCGGTGGGTGGGCAACCGGGACCGGCTCGTCGCGAACATCCTGATCTCGCTGACGGATCCGACGGTCGAGGCGGCCGTGGCGGCCGCCGAGGGCCACGGTGGTGCGCGGATCGCCTCGATCGCCGAGAACTACTCCCAGACCCTGATCGACACACCGTTCTTCCAGGATTTCCTCCAGCGCGAGGCGGAGCGGGCCCTGTGGTTGCTCACCTCGAAGGCGAGCCCGGTCCAACGCCATGTCGTTGACTGTTTCGAGCGGTTGCTGGCCGAGGAGCGTGACCGGGGGAGCCTGACCCATGTCATGAGCGTGCACGACCTGGCCTATCTGGTCGTGCGCATCATCGAGTCGTTCATCTACTCCGACATGATCATCGGTGAGTCGCCCGACGCGGGCAAGGTGCGGACGGCCATCGCGGCGCTGCTGCACGCGGAGTAGCCGCGGGGGCCGCGGGTTCCGGTCCCACACCGGCAGCCCCAGGGCGTCGCACCACAGCCGGTCCGCGGTCGACAGCACGGTGTCGTAGACCGTCAGGCCGGTCCCGTCGTCGCCCCCTTCGAAGACGAAGCCGGTGAACGCGGGTGCGGCTGAGCCTGCCCGAGAGGGCGCGCGACACCACCAGCGGGTCCAGCCCGGGATCCGCCAGGCCCTCGCTCTGGAGCCGGGCGATGCCGCGTGCGTCGCGGTCGACGAACATCGCCATGCGTTCACCGCGCACCTGCCGGAAGTGCTCCTCGACCGCCGCGACCCCTTCGAAGACGACCCGGGCCACCGCGATCAGCGCGGCGCGCGTGTGTGTGGCCGCCCCAGGCGGTCCGGGGCAGCGGTCTCTCGTCCGACATCGTCGGAGCGCCCTTGGGCGCGGCTTGGGGCGGAATGACGATCAGCCGCCGAGGAATCGCGATCGCGATAACCGAGGGCTATCAGCTGAGAAGAAACTGGCCGTAGTGGTGTTGCTACGGCGCGCGTAACGTCGTGGCACCAGGCCGTTCCAGGACCAGGGAGAGTATATGAGGGCCGTCATTCTGCCGGGAAACGGGGCGGTTTCGCTGGGCGAGCGCGAAATAGCGGAGCCGCACGCGGACCAGGTACTCGTCAGGGTCGCGGGAGCCGGCTGCAATCGCGCCGACATTCTGCAGCGGGACGGTCTTTATCCCGCGCCCCCGGGCGCCCCCGCTGATATCCCCGGACTCGAGTTCTCCGGAATCGTGGAGAAGACGGGTCCCGACGCGACCGCCGTCCGGCCCGGCGACCAGGTCATGGGCATCACCGGTGGGGGCGCGCAGGCGGAATTCGTGCTGATCCGCGAAGACCACTGCGTTCCCGTGCCGGACGGAATGGACCTGCTGACGGCCGCGGCGGTCCCGGAAGCCTTCTTCACCGCATTCGAGGCACTGGTGCGCCAGGGCGCGGTCCGTGCCGGGCACCGCGTGTACGTCAATGCGGCCGGCAGCGGAGTCGGCACCGCGGTCGTGCAGTTGGCGACGGCGCTGGGCGCGCGAGTGGCCGGTTCGACCCGGTCCGCGGCCAAGCTGGAGAAACTGAAGTCCCTCGGACTCGACGTGGGAATCACCCTGTCCGGCCGGGAATCCGCCGAGTCCCGTGCCGGGCGGCTGAAGGCGGAGGCCGGCGGCGAATTCGACGTGGCGATCGATCTCCTCGGCGGCGACCATCTGACCACCGCGCTCCATGCCGTCCGGCGCACCGGGACGGTCGTTCTGCTGGGGGCCATCGCGGGCATCGCCGCCACCGTGCCGATCCCCCTGATGATCACCCGTCAGCTCACGGTCCGCGGTATGGCGCTCCGTGGACGTCCCCCGCACGAAAAGGCGGAACTCGCCGCCGGATTCACCCGCGATGTGCTTCCGCTGCTGGACGAGGGACTGCTGAATCCGGTGGTCGATCGCACTCTGGAGCTGGCGCAGGCGGAGACCGCGTACTCGCTGCTCGAGGAGGACAAGGTGTTCGGAAAGATCGTCCTCGAGGCGGGATGAGCCATGGCCATCGTCGACGACGGGACAAGCGATTTCACGAAGCTGTCGGACGTCGAGGAGATTCGCGTCCATCGCGTCGGCATTCCTCTCACCCATCCCTACCGAACGGCGCTGGGAGATCTCCATCATCTCGACTCCGTCGTATGCCTGCTGCGGGTCGGGGACCGTTGGACGGCGGGAGAAGCGTGCGCGCCCACGGGCTACAGCCACGAGACCACCGACCAGGTCTGGGACACCGTCCGTACGGTGGCGCCGCTGATCAGCCGGGGATCACCCCTCGACGGTCTCCGCGTACTGGAACGGATGTGCTCCGGCAGGCCGTTCGCACGCGCCGCGCTGGCGACAGCCCTGGAGCAGCAGCTCTGGCCCACGCCGGCACCCGTTATGGCCGAATCCCTGCCCCTCGTGGCGACGGTGAACGAACGCAGTCCGGTGAAGCTGGCCGACGAGGTCCAGACCCATCTCGCCGACGGCTACACGACCCTCAAGGTCAAAGTCGGCCTCGACGTCGAGGACGACATCCGGCGGGTGACCGCCATCGCGGACATCGCGGGCCGGGCGGCGACCCTGCGCCTGGACGCGAACCAGCAGTACGGCTACGAGTCCGCGGTGCGCCTGATCGACGCGCTGGACCCGGACCGGCTGGAACTCTTCGAGCAGCCCTTCCCGCCCGATTCCTGGGATCTGACCTCGCGGTTGTGCGGCGTCAGCGAGGTGCCCGTCATGTTGGACGAGTCGATCGGGACGAGGGCGGACCTGGCGCGCGCCAAGGAGGCCGGCGCCAGTCTGATCAAGCTCAAACTGATGAAGTCGGGCAGTAGTCGGGACCTCAGCGAGGACATCGCGCATGCGCGCGGCCTGGGGTTCGACGTGGTGGTCGGCAATGGCGTCGCATCGGATATCGGGTGCTTTCCGGAAGTGGTGACCTGCGTCAATTCCGGGGTGACACTGCCGATCGAGAGCAATGGATTTCTCAAACTCGGCTGTTCTTTCCTCGGCTCACCGTTCCGGGTCTCGGGCGGCAGGCTGACGGTGGTGGAACCGCAGCCCGCCGTCGACCTCGATCTGATCGACGCGTTCTCCGTCTCCCGCTGGACCACCGGCTGAACACGCGATGGCCCGGCAGCGAACCGTAAGTCCACAGAAAGACCAACCACAGAAAGACCAACCACAGAAAAGAAACGGAGTCGGACGACCATGGGTGAGAACACAGCAGCGGAGCCGGCCCAGGCGCCCGCCATCATCGATTTCCGCGGGCGACCGCCGACGGAGGAATTCCTGAGCTACTTCACGCGCCAGCGGACGATCGTCGCCAACCTCCGGCTCGGCGTCAAGGCCCCGGCTCCGTCGTTCCTGAAGCGGGACGTCGACCTGTTCTTCGACGAAATGGACGAGGCGGGCATCGGGCTGACGGTGGCGCTGGGCAGGAACTCGCCCGTCTCCCCCTGGACCCGTCCGGATACGCCACCGGAAGAGCGCCAGAACGGGATACTGCCGAACGACCACATCGCGGACCTCGTGGCAGCGCACCCCGGCAGGCTCGTGGGCATCGCCGGCATCGATGTGAGCAATGAACTGCACGACTCCCTGGCGGAAACACGGCGCTGCATCACGGACCTCGGATTCAAGGGCATCCACATCGAGCCGGCCAGGACCCGGTACGAAGCGCTCTACAACGACCGGCGCATCTACCCCCTGTACGAGCTGTGCCAGGAGTTGGGCGTTCCCGTCGTCCTGATGACCGGGCCGATCTACGGAAAGAACATCCGGTTCGACCACCCGGCCGATATCCAGGATGTCGCCCGTGACTTCCCCGACCTCCCCCTTGTCGCCGGGCACGGATGCTATCCGTGGGTGACCCAGATCATCGGCGTCGCACTCAAGCACCCCAATGTTCACATCTGCCCGGACGTCTACATGTTCGTGCCTGGCGCGGACCAGTACGTCCAGGCGGCGAACACCTTCCTCCAGGACCAGTTGCTCTTCGGAACGGCATACCCCTACGCCCCACTCGGCGAGATGGTGCAGAAGTTCCGGAACCTCGGGTTGACAGAGGATTCGATGCGGAAGGCCCTGTACGACAACGCGGCGAGACTGCTCGCCCTGAACACCGTGCCTCCGCGGTAGACAACCGTATTCCTTCCCACTGAAGGAGGCACGATGCCTCTCTTGTACTTGTCAAAACCACTCAGAAGAAGATTCCGGGTGACGGTGGCCCTGGCCACCGTTCTCGCCACGGGTCTGCTCATCTCCTGCCAGAGCTCGAACGGGACGAAACCCCAGGCGAAGAAGCAGAGCAAGGATGTGCTGACGATCGCCTCCCCGTTCCCTCCTCTCTCCCTCGACCCCGCGCGTAGCGGTGGCGACAACCCACTGCTGTGGTTCATCGAGCCGGCGTACACACCGCTGATGTTCTTGGGACCGGAGGGTTACAAGCCCGGACTGGCCGTCTCCTGGGGCTACACCGATGCGGCGAAGAAGGTCTTCGAGCTGAAACTGCGTGACGGTGTGAAGTTCAGCGACGGGACACCGATGAACGCGGACGCGGTGAAGCGCTGGCTGGAGTACATCCCCGGTGCGGGCGGGCCGTTCGCGGCCAGCTACAAGTTCAAGTCGGTCGAGGCAACGGGCCCACTGGACCTGAAGATCACCTTGAACAAGGCCGACCCCAGCCTGATCGCGGTGTTGTCCCACCAGAAGACCGCGAGCCATGTGGCCAGCCCCGAAGCCGTCAAGGACCCGAAGAAGCTCGGTACCCGCACCTTCGGCACCGGGCCGTACAAGCTCGATCCCCAGCAGACGATCACCAACCAGCGGTACACCTACGTGCCCAATGAGCACTACTGGGACAAGAAGGCGATCCACTTCAAGAAACTCGTGGTCGAGGTGATGCCGGACGAGAACGCCACCCTGCTCAAGATGCGCTCGGGCTCGGTCGACGTGATGATCGGCTCCCTGAAGACAGCCGACTCGGCGAAGGGTTACGGACTGAACGTCCACCGGGCGGTGACGATTCCGGCCCAGGTGACCTTCATGGACCGCAAGGGCGCGTTGAATCCCGCACTGGCCGATGTCCGGGTGCGGCGGGCGCTGAACCACGCACTGGACCGCAAGGCGGTAGCGACGCTGCTGTCCGGGAAATCCGGCAAGCCGACCCAGCAACTGGCCCTGCCCGGCGCGATGGGGTACTCCGCCGATCTGGACGACTTCTATCCCTACGATGTCGCGAAGGCCAAGAAGCTGCTCGCGGAGGCCGGCTATCCGAAGGGGTTCGACCTGCGGCTCTACGCCTACAAGGCCGGTCCCGGATGGACCGAGTCCGCACAGATCATCGCGTCCCAGTGGGCGAAGATCGGGGTGAAGGTCGACGTCAAGGTACCGGCCTCGGTCACCGAGTGGGTCGGCGCCGTGGCCGCGGACAAGGTGCCCGCCGCCATCTGGCTCGGCAAGAACTACGACATGTACGGGTACACCGTGGAGGGCCTCCTCGGCTTCCTGAACCCGCAGCGCACCCAGGACGCTCAGGTCAACGACCTGCTGGGGCAGATAGCCCTGGCCTCGGAGGAGAAGCAGCAGGAACTCTGGGAGCGGATTCAGCGGCGCTGGCTGGAACAGGCATGGTTCGCGCCCTTCTCGTTGGAGGACACCGTCTACTACTCCAGGCCCGGGCTGAAGGGCATCGAGGAGCAGATGGCCCCCTCGAAATGGATCGTGTATGCGAATCTCCAGTTCTTCCGCCCGGCATGACGACCGGGTGGTGGCCGGTGCACACCGGCCACCACCCGGGGGCCGGCCCCAGGCCGAGTCGACAAGGAGCGCGCGATGCTATCCGTGATACTCCGGCGAATCGCGATATCGGTGCCGGTGCTGTTCGTGGTGTCCGTCATCGTCTTCGTCCTCCAGTGGTTCATCCCCGGAGACACCGCGGTCACCATGGCCGGATCGACGGCGACCGCGGAGCAGATCGAGGCGCTGCGGCGGCAACTTCATCTCGACCAGCCGCTGTACACCCAGTACTTCGCCTGGCTGGGGGACGTGCTGGGCGGATCGCTCGGGCAGTCACCGCTCAACGGTGAGTCCGTCGTGGCCGCGCTGAACACCAGACTCCCGGTCACGCTGTCCCTGGTCGTGGGCGCGACCCTGGCGGCGACCCTGGCCGGGCTGGCCCTGGGCGTGCTCAGCAGCCGAGGTGGCCGGCCCACCCGCCGCCTGTCCGACGTCGTCTCCGTACTGGGCATGGCGCTGCCCAACTTCTGGGTGTCGCTGCTGCTGATCGCCACGCTGAGCGTGTCCCTGGGCTGGTTCCCGTCCGGTGGCTACGTACCGCTGGCGGAGTCACCCGGCCGCTGGCTGTGGTCTCTCGTCCTCCCGGTGGCCGCGCTCGCCCTGCACGGCATGACCGCGGTGGCGAAGCAGACCAGGGAGGCCCTGCTCGACGTCGACGGCCGGGAGTTCATCCGCAACCTGCGGGCCAACGGCATCCCCGAGCGGTCGATCCTGTTCAAGCACGCGCTGCGCGCCGCCTCCATCCCCGTCGTCACCGTCTCCGGAGTGCTCTTCATCGGCTCCCTGGGCGGCGCGGTCGTGATCGAGCACGTCTTCGACCTGCCGGGGCTGGGAAGTCTGGCGATCCGGGCGACGGCGGACCACGACATTCCCATGATCCAGGGGGTCGCCGTGTACTTCGCGCTCCTGGTGATGGGCGTGAACCTGGTGCTCGACCTCGTCTACGCGTGGCTCAACCCGAAGGTGAGGGTCACATGACCAGCCCTGCCGAGATCACCGAGATCACCGAGACGACAGGGACGCCCCGGGCGTCGAACGCACCCTCGTTGGCCCGCCGGGTCCTGCGCAAGCCGATCGCGCTCGCCTCCCTGGTCTTCCTGGGTGTGGTCGCCGTCTCGTCCCTCGCCGCCTCCTGGATCGCGCCCTACGATCCGCTGGAGCCGGACCCCGCGGCGATCCTGTCCGGACCGTCGGCCTCCCACCTGCTGGGCACCGACACCCTCGGAAGGGATGTGCTCTCCCGGCTGCTGTACGCGGGCGAATCAGCCCTCGGGCTCGCCCTGCTCGCGGTCGCGGTCGCGGTCGTCCTGGCCGTTCCGGTGGGGGTGTTCGCGGGGCTGGCGCGCGGCTGGGCGGACGCGGTCACCACCCGTGTCGCCGATGTACTCCTGGCGGTGCCCGGCATCGTGATCATGCTGATGGTGCTGGCGCTGTTCGACCAGAACATGGCCGCGGCGATGGTCGCCCTCGGGATGATCTTCGCTCCCGGACTGCTGAGGGTGGCCCGTGCCGCCGCGATCGCGGTGAGCCAGGAGCCCTACATCGCGGCGGCCCGGGTGTCCGGGCTGAACCAGGTGCAGATCGCCTTCCGCCATGTGCTGCCCCGGGTCGTGGGTCCGGTCCTGGTCAACCTGTCGGTGATCGCCGGCAGCGCGTTGCTGACCCAGACCGGTCTGAACTTCCTCGGCCTCGGCGTCAATCCTCCGAATCCCAGTTGGGGCGGCATGGTCGCCGACGCCTCGGCGGCGATGGAGCTGAACCGCTGGCTCCTCGTCCCCACCGGGGGCATCGTGGCGCTGTCCGTCATCGCCCTGGTGCTCCTCGGGGACGCGGTACGCGACGCGACCACGGAGCGCTGGGCGGGGCAGCGGAGCCACGGCCGCGCCAAGCCTCCCGCCAAGCAACCGGACCCCACCGTCCCGGACCAGGCGCGTTCCGTGAGCGAGACGGCAACCGACGGGGACGATCCCATCATCCGCGTCGACAACCTGACCGTGGCGCTGCCGGCGCGGCAGGAGGGCGGCGGCTGGAACGTGGTCGTGCAGAACGTGAGCTTCACCCTGGGGCGGGGCGAGACCATCGGCCTCGTCGGGGAGTCCGGCTGCGGAAAGACCCTCACCTGCCTCGCCCTGCTCGATCTGCTGCCCACCGGCGGCCGGGTGATCGGCGGGCGGGTGACGATCGACGGCGTGGACACCGCGACGATGAGCGCGCGGGAGCGGGCCCGGCTGCGTGGCTCGACGATCGCCTTCATCTCCCAGGACCCCATGGCCGCGCTGGACCCGAACTACACCGTGGGCAGTCAGATCGGCGAGGCCGTACGCGTCCACTCGGGCCGGGACCGGCAGGCCGCCCGGGAACGGACGCTGCGACTGCTGGAACAGGTACGCATCCCCGATCCCGAGAAGGTGGCACGCCTGTATCCGCACCAGCTCTCCGGGGGCATGGCGCAGCGGGTGTCCATCGCCATCGCGCTGGCCGGGGAACCGTCGGTGCTGATCGCCGATGAGCCCACCACCGCGTTGGATGTCACCGTCCAGGCCGAGATCCTGCGGTTGCTCACCGGCATCCAGCAGGAAACCGGCATGGCGATGCTGCTGATCAGCCATGACTGGGGGGTTGTGGCCGGTACCTGCGGCCGGTGCCTGGTCATGTACGCCGGGGAGATCGTCGAGATGGGCACCGTCACGGACCTCCTCGATCGACCGCTGCACCCCTACAGCGAGGGTCTGCTCGCCGCCGACCCGCATGTGTCCGAACCGGGCCGGCGCCTGGCCACCATCCCCGGCTCGGTCCCCACCCCCGGCGACTGGCCCAACGGCTGCCGCTTCCAGCCCCGCTGCCGCCATGCCGTGGCGGAGTGCTCCGCGCACCCCGTCCCGCTGGAGGAACCGGCCCCCCGCCATCATGCCCGCTGTCTGCGCAGTCACGTCCTCGCGGAAGGAGGCACAAGTGAGCGAGACACCCCTGCTGAACGTGCGTGACCTGGTGGTCACCTACCGAACCGCCGGCAAGTCGTCCCGGCCCGCCGCCGTGCGCGGGGTCAGCTTCTCCATCGGCGCCGGGGAGACCGTGGGCCTGGTCGGGGAGTCCGGATCGGGAAAGTCCACGATCGGCCGGGCCATCCTCGGACTGGCACCCGTGAGCGCCGGGACGATCGAGTTCGCCGGGAAGGACATCACCCGTGCCCCCTTCCGCGATCGACGGGCGCTCAGCGCGGAACTCCAGGTGGTCTTCCAGGACCCCTATGGTTCCCTCAACCCGACCAAGACCATCGCCGACCTGCTGGCCGAGCCGGTGCGGGTACACGAACGCCCGGACCGGGCCACGCTGAACCGGCGGGTGACCGACATGCTCGAACGGGTCGGGCTGGGAGCCGAAGCCGCCGAGCGCTATCCGGGCAGGTTCTCCGGCGGTCAGCGGCAGCGCATCGCCATCGCCCGCGCCCTGATGATGTCGCCGCGACTGGTCATCTGCGACGAGCCGACCAGTGCCCTGGACCTGTCGATCCAGGCGCAGATCCTGAACCTCCTCGCGGACCTGCAGAGCTCGTTGAACGTGAGCTATCTGTTCGTCTCCCATGACCTGGCCGTCGTCCGGCACATCGCCCACAAGATGATCGTGCTGCGGCTCGGGGAGATCGTGGAGGCCGGCGACACCGCCGCCGTCTACTCCCGCCCCAGCCACCCCTACACGAAGTCCCTGCTCGGCGCGGTCCCCACCCGGACCGGCCCGGGACGGCCGCCGTCGCGGAGCGCGTCATGAGCGTCGGCCTGGCTCTGTACGATCTTCCGGCCCGGGAAGCCCTGGAACTGGCCGAGGCCGCCGACGCCTTCGGATTCGACGCCCTGTGGCTCGCCGAACACGTCGTGACCGTCGAGCACGACAGCCCGCACCCCCTGGCGGACGGCCCTCGGGCGAGCGCCCTGCACTCCGGGACCGAGCTGCTCGATCCCTGGGTGACGCTCGGGGCGATGGCCGCCGCCACCGAGCGGATCAAGGTCGCCACCGGCATTCACCTGGTCGCCCTGCGGCACCCGCTCACCACGGCCCGCCACTCCGTGACGCTCCACGATGTCTCGGACGGGCGCTTCATGCTGGGGACGGGCGCGGGGTGGATCGCCGAGGAGTTCGCCGCCCTTCAGGTGCCGTTCGACCGCCGCGGAGCGCGGGTCGACGAGGCGCTGGACATCCTGCGCCTGGCGTGGACGGGGGAGTGGTTCGCCTACCAGGGCGCGCACTTCCAGGTACCCCGTGTCAATGTCCACCCCCGGCCGGTCACCATCCCACTCATCGTCGGCGGCAACTCTCCGGCCGCGCTACGGCGGGCGGCGCGTATCGGCGACGGATGGTTCAGCTCCGGTTTTCCGACCGTGGACGAGGCACTGCGGCTGCGCGACACCCTCGCCTCGCTGCGTGCCCAGCGCGGCCGGACCGACCCGTTCACCTTCTACCTACGGATCGGGAAGGCCGACCCCGGGCTCGTCGCCCGGTACGCCGCGGAGGGCCTGCACGACATCGTCGTCCAGGTCGACCGCGACCGGATCTGGCCCCGCGGCACGCTCGACGACCGCCGGGCGGCCCTGCGCTCCGTGGCACAGGACCTGGGGCTGATCCCATGACCCCCCGCACCAACCCGCACCAATCTGATCGGAGGAATTTTATGCAGCTCCTGGTGGAGAAGAAGGGCCCAGTGGCGGTTCTGACCATCAACCGGCGTGAGCACAGCAACTCCCTGACGGACGCGCTCCTGAGGGACATCAGCGCCACGGTGACCGAACTGGAGGGCGACTCGTCGATACGGGCCGTCGTGCTGACCGGAAGCGGGGGGATGTTCTCCACCGGGTCCGATCTCTCGGCGATGCGCGCGAGCGTGCTGAAGGACCCGGAGCTCCTGCGGCAGCGCGTGACCGAGCACACGGACGTCGCCACCGACACCTTCTGGCGGATCTGGCGCAGCCCTCTCCCGTTCGTGGCCGCGGTGGAGCGCATATGCCTCGGCGCGGCGGTCTATCTCACCGCCATGTTCGACCATGTGCTGATCACCCCGGACGCCGAGATCGGCATGTCTGAGATCAGGCTGGGCCTCGCCCCGCCGATGTTCAACGTGTTCCCGTGGATGCTGAGCTATCGCGGGGCGAAGGAGTTCCTGCTCACCGGGGATGTGATCGACGGTGTCCGGGCCGCCGAACTCGGCTTGGCCACCAGGTGTGTGCCGGCCGAGAAGCTGATGGATGAGGCCATGGCGCTGGCGGATCGGCTGGCGGCCATGCCCGACGATGTCGTCGCGACGATGAAGCGGTCGGTGAACCGGCGGTGGGAACTGGCGGGAATCCAGGCCGAGCTTGAGCACGGCGTCGACGGATTCATCCAGGACAAGACCAACATGGGTCCCTTCCAGCGGCGGTTGCGGGAGACGATCGCGGAGGTGGGCGTGGAGGAGGCGTTGAAACGCCTCGACATCGACCTTGGTCTGCGCGGCACCTACATCGGCCAGAAGTAGCCACCCGGGAGTCCCGCCATGCGGAGACCGACTCCGCCGGGACCCGGCACCACCGCGGCACCGGCCGCCCCGGACACTCCGGGGCGGCTCCCGGCCGACGGTGTACGAGCCCGTCCCCGCCTCGCCCAGGCTGGGCGCGGACGCGGACGCGGCGAGCGTGTACCGCGACCGAGGCGCCGATGACCAGTGACCGACCCGGATCACCCGGGCGGAAGGAGAGGGAGCATGACCAGCAGCGGCTTCGGTACCGTGCCGGCCGTCGAACGACTGGCCCGTGAGGTGCAACAGTTGATAGACACGACCACGGACGAGCACGAGCTGACGGCGCACGTCGCGCACCGGCTCCGGGCACTGCTCGCCTCCGGGCCGACCCTGCCCGAGGCCGTGACCAGGGCCAGTCCCACACGCTATGTGATGTACCCGCTGCACATCGCCGCCGACGGTTCCTTCTCGATCGCCGCGGCGGTCTGGGACGTCGGCCAGCGCACCCCGGTCCACGGCCATGAGACCTGGGGCGTGGTGGGCATCTACGCCGGTGTCGAGGCCGAGGTCCGATACGAGAAGCCGACGGCGCCCGGCGAACCGCTGGTACGGGCCGGCGCCCATGAGTGGACCGTGGGCGAGGTGACGGTGTGCTGCACGACCGACAACGACGTCCACGAGGTGCGGTGCGGCGGCGACACCCCGTGCGTCGGCATCCATGTGTACGGCGCCGACATCGGGCAACTGCCGCGCCGCGGCTACGACCCGGCGACCGGCGACGTGGACTGGTTCGTGTCCCGGTGGACCGAGACCGGCGGCACTTTGCCGCGATGACCCGGAACCGCCGCGCCACGGGGAGGGGGCGCCGCGGCGCGGCGGCCGGGACGACGGGCCGGTGACGCGGCGGCGGACCGGACGGCCGAGGCCAGGAACGAGTCCGCCGCCGAGGTGAGCCGTACCGAACGCCGGTGGATCGCGTACACCGTGAGCCGGAGTTCCATCCCGGCCACCGGCATCTCGCACAGCCTTCCCGACTCGATCTCCTCGGTCACCGAGATCCGCGGGACGACAGCCGGGGCCAGACCGCGGGTGGCCGCCGACTTCACGGCGGACGCGGAGCCCACCTCGATCGCCGGTTGCGCGAGCCGGTGTCCCCCGGCCCGCAGCATCCGCGTCAGCGCCAGCAGGGTGCCGGACTCCGACTCCCGCTGGATCAACGGCATTCTGGCCAGCTCGTCCAGCGTGAGCGGACTCCTGCGCGCGGCGAGCGGATGCGCCGGGCTGACCACGAGCACCAGCCGGTCGCCGACGAGCGGCACCGCGCGGAACTGCTCGGGAACCTCCCCGCTCAGCTCCAGCAGGCCCAACTCGGCCTCTCCCTTGAGCACGGCGTCCTGGACCGAGGTGTAGTTGCCGATCTCTACGTGGCAGTGGCGGTCGCCGCCCTCGGCCCACTCCAGCAGCCAGGAGGGCAGCAGATGCTCGGCGACCACCTGACCGGCGATGATCCGCAGCCGGCTGCCGGTGGTCAGGAAGTCCCGGTCGAAACGGACCGCCGCGTCCCGCAGATCCGCGAGCAGCCGCTGCCCCTCGCTCTGCCAGAACATCCCGGCGGCGGAGAGCTTCGCCCCCTTCGTGCTGAACTCGTACAGCCGGGTCCCCGCCCGGCGTTCCATCATATGGAGGCGGCGGGATGCCGCCGGCTGGCTGATGCCGCAGGCGGTCGCGGCGAGCCGTACGCTGCCGTGCCGGCCGACGCAGACATGGAGTTCCGCGTCCAGCAGGTCACCGAAGGGCTGATCGACGTCCATGCCGGCCGCCCCTACCACGGTCCGGCCATCCTGATACGTCCCCTGTGCTCCACGGACAAACCACTCACCTCCGGGGGTGCTGGCCGAGGCGCAGCTCCCATTCGAGATAGCGCCGCATATCGGTGTGGTCCGGTCGCAGGATCGACCCGCGTTCGCCGGTGAGGTTCACATCCTCCTTGGCCTCGATCAGGCTCACCTCAGCCCCGTCGAGCCCTTCCACGAGCCGTTGTCCGGCCGCCGGGCCGCGCAGTCCGCCGGCCAGCCGCCGCACCCGGGTGTATCCGAGGTCCCGCGCCGTCCGCGCGGCCAGCGCGGAGCGGAGGTCGCGGTTGGACACCACGACGAGGGGCCTGTGCCGGTCGGGACAGACACCGGGCAGCCTTCGCTCCAGATCGCCCCTGGGCACCCACACCGACCCCGGCAGATGCCCGACGGCGAACTCGCTGCTGCGGCGCACATCGAGCACCACAGGGGCGTCCGGGCCGGTGAGGGACTGCCAGGTGGCCTCCGGGACGAGAGCCCGTGCCGCCCCGAGTCCGGCGACGTCCTTCCCCGCGTGGTGCGGTACACCCGATGCCGTGGGGAGGCCCTGGGCCCGGTACTCGTCGAACCCGATCGTGAGCCAGGTCGCCTGCGGATAGCCGACCCGCCGCAGGAGTTCGGCGGCCATCCGAGCCCTCACCTGGTGATTCGAGTAGCACACCACGGTGGCCGAACGGTGGCCGATGAACTCGTCGGCGGTGTTGGCCAGTTGACCGCCGGGGATGGAGACCGCGCCGTCGATGTGTCCGGTGGCGAACTCCGCGGGCAGCCGGACATCCACCAGATACCCGGAGCCGCCGCCGGCGCGCACCCGCGCCAGCTCCTCCGGCGACATCGGGTGGATGCCGGCCTCCCGGGCGAGACCGTCGGCGTGCTGGGCCATGAACGTCTGCCCCGCCGTCGTCGGTTCCGGCCCGCGACGCTCGCTCCGGCCGACTTCCAGCTCACGGCCGGACATCAGCCACGCCATCGTTCCATTGCGCAGTGCCCAGACGTTGTGCACGCCGACCCGCTGGAGGGCGTCCACGGCCAGTAGACCGCGGGTTCGTCCGGCGCAGTGCACGATCACGGTGTCCGGCAGCGCCCCGGCGGCCCGCAATCCGGCGACGGCCAACGGCAGTTCGCCGCCGGGAACATGGACCGCGCCCGGGAGGTGACCGGAGGCGTACTCCCCCTCGTCGCGTACGTCGACCACCAGCGCCGCCCCGGCGCTGATCAGCGACTCGGCCTCCGCCGGATCGACCTGCGGCAGGTCACGCTCCACGGAAAGCCGCTCGCCGTAGGTCTTGCCGAGCACATTGGCGCCGGACTCCTTCTCGCCGCCGGCAGTCCGCCACTCGGCGAAGCCGCCCTGGAGCACGGCCACATCCCGGTACCCCAGGCGGGCCATCGTCTCGGCGGCCATCCGGCTGCGTTCACCGTCGTCGCAGTACAGGATGACCGGCGTCGCGAGGCCGGGCAGGACGTGACCGACGCAGATCTCCAGCAGTCCCCGCGCGAGGGTGGTCGCGCCGGGGATGTGTCCTCGGACGTACTCGCCTCGCTCGCGGACATCGAGGACCGCGGGCGGTGCCCCGGCGGCCAGGAGAGCGGCCAGTTCTGCGCTGTCGATCACCTTGCTGGGCGGTTGCATCTTTCCCCCTTCAGCAGATGCCGTCCCAGACGGCTCGTTCGTCGCCCGACGGGTCGTCGGCCTCGGTGACTCCCCGGTCGAGCAACCCGGTCGTCCGGCGGTCTGCGGTATAGGTGCTCCAGCCGGGCTCCCCGTGGGTGACGAACGAGGTCCAGACGGAGTGGACGAAGTCGGCGACCTCCTGGGACGGCCGGTCGCCGATGCGCGGACGGACGTCCTCCAGGCCGGTGGTGCCGAACACATAGGGCATCTCCGCTCCGTGGCACGCCCCCAGGCCGCCGTTGGCCTCCGGTCCCGGGTGGTCGAACCGGTAGACCCAAGTGCCGGCCGTGCCGGCGGCCTGGCGGGCCTCGGCGACCCGGACGGTCGGGATGCGGAAGTACCAGTCCGTCACCAGGGCGGCGAGGATGTCCCCAGGGCGCGCACCGGACCGGTTGGCCCGGTAGACCGCCAACCCCTGGTCGTCCAGGCCGTAGCCGCTCGCGTAGACGGGCAGGGTGGCCTCGTCGATGGTGTCCAGCGAGCCGTCGGAGACGTAGAACAGCCGCGCCTCGTCACGGGTTGTACCGATCAGCAGGGGTATCTCGCCGCCGCGGCCGTCCGCGATGGCCTCCAGCGGGGGGCGCGGGATGACGGCGCCGTCGACGACCGGCCCGAACACCATCAGCCCCGACCCCCACCGCTCCGGCGCGGCACCGGTCTGCGCCTCGATGATCAGGTTCGACGCCGCCCGCACCAGCGCATCGAGCGGGACCTCGGCGATCGCCTCGCGGTTCGGTGCCACACCGAGGTCGTCAGCGAGATAGCCGCCGACCAGCCGTGCCTCTTGCGGGGTCAGCATGCGGGAGACGCCGCCGCTCTGGGCGATCGCCTGGGCGAACAGGCCCCGGGCCGCCGGCATGGTCAGCAAGGTGCACACAGCGATGGAGCCCGCGGACTCCCCGGCGATGGTGACCCGCGACGGGTCACCACCGAACGCCGCGATGTTGTCCCGTACCCAGCGCAGCGCGGCCACCTGGTCGAGCATTCCGAGGTTCGCGGTGCCGTCCCCGAACCAGAGGAACCCGTCGGCGGCCAGCCGGTAGTTCACGGTGACGCACACGACGCCATCGCGGGCGAACGCGGTGCCGTCGTACTCGCCGACCGATCCGGAGCCGTTCATGAACGCCCCGCCGTGTATCCACACCAGCACCGGCAGCCCGGTCGCCGACGGGTCCGGCGTCCATACATTCAGGTTCAGGCATTCATCGCCTTCGATGGTGACTTCCGGGAAAAGCGGCCGGTACTGCGGTGCGTATTCTCCCTTGGGTGCGGTCGCACCGTATTGCGTGGCAGACCGGACACCGGACCACGGCTCCACCGGCTGCGGGGGTCGCATACGACGCTCCCCGAACGGTGCAGCCGCATACGGGATTCCCAGAAATGCGGAGACGTCGCCGGAGGAGATCCCCTGGAGTAGACCACCTTCGACCTCTACTTGCGGACCCTGCGTAAATTCGCTCACGAGGACGATTGCGCCACAGTGCTCCGGTGATGTCAATGAACGCGGCAATAACAGAATCAGGGCAGTCATAAGGAATGCCTATGACGTTGTGCTCATTCAGGGGCTACAGAACGGGGCGAATAACGGGCCAGAGTCGGGAGCATGGAGAAAGACGCGGGCGACGAGTCGTCCCACCGGCCCGCGAGGGGCGAACGTGACACCGGAGGGGCCGCCGGCGGGCTGTCCCGCCTCACGGCCCACGTGCCCGGACTGGGCCTCACCCTGGCGATCGCGCTTGTGGCCACGGTGATCGGCCGGTTGTTCCCCGTGGTCGGCGGGCCCGTGTCCGGCTTGGTGATGGGCGCGCTCCTCGCCGCGCTGCACCGGCCGGGCCCCCGGCTGCGGCCGGGAATCGGCACCGCCGCGAAACCCGTTCTGCAACTCGCCGTCGCTCTGCTGGGCGCCCAGCTCTCGCTCACCCGGATACTCCACGTCGGCGCCGGGGCGCTGCCGGTCTTGGTCGGCTCGCTGGCCGCCTGCCTGCTCGCCGCATATGCGGTGGGCCGCCGGCTCCGGCTGGGCGGCGAGCTGCGCACCCTCATCGGGACGGGCACCGGGATCTGCGGCGCCTCCGCGATCGCCGCGGTCACCCCGGTCATCGGGGCCGCGGGCACTCAGGTCGCCTATGCGATTTCCACGGTCTTCGTTTTCAATGTCGCTGCCGTTTTCGTCTTTCCCGCACTGGGCCATCTGATCGGAATGGATCCGCAGGCGTTCGGTGTGTTCGCGGGGACCGCGGTCAACGATATGTCATCGGTCGTCGCCGTCGCCTCCGCATACGATCCATCAGCGGTCGACCAGGCCGTGGTGGTAAAACTCACCCGCACCCTGATGATCATTCCTATTTGTCTTGGACTTGCGTTTCTCGTAGCCCGGCGACGATTTGCCGCCGGGCCGGACGCATCCTCAAAAAGAATTCGCCCGATGAAACTGGTGCCCTGGTTTCTCGTGGCATTTCTGCTGGCGGCGGCCGTCCATAGCGCGGGCCTCGTCCCCGCTGCCGCGGGCCGAGCTCTCGGTGAACTGTCGGCGTTCCTCATCACCGTCGCCCTGTGCGCCATCGGACTGTCGACCGACTTCGCGGGCCTGCGCCGAGCCGGTTTCCGGCCGCTGCTCCTCGGCGCCTGCCTGTGGGCGACCGTCACCTCGTCCACCCTTGCCCTTCAGTACGTCACCGGCTCCCTGTAGCCACCGGGTTCCCCGGCCGTCGGACCCGCCGGACGGCCTGCTCCCGGCCGTCTGGACGCACAGGCGGGGACGGCGCTCGTGGGCCCGAGGCCCCCGGCGTGGCCGCGAGCAGGTCCGCGGCGGGCCCGGTGGGGGAGTGCCCGGGGGACCAGATCGCGCGGAGGGCCCGGCGCAGTTCCACGCCCTCGATCTCCACCGAGACCAGTCGGCGGTCGGCGAGATCGGTCCGTACGGCGAGTTCGCTGATCACCGCGGGTCCGCTTCCGGCGATGACCGCGTTGCGCACGGCCGTCGCGGATCCGAGTTCCAGCAGTGGGCGGGGTGCGCCCGCGCCCGCCCCGCGCAGTGCGAGGTCCAGGGTCTCCCGAGTGCCCGAACCGGGTTCGCGCAGCACCAGTGGCGCGGCGGCGAGTTCCGCCGCGGTGAGCGGACGGCTGCGACGGGACCAGGGATGGGCCGGGGCCACCACCACGAGCAGACGATCCGACGCGACCTCCCGGGCCGACAGTCCCTCCGGGGCCCGTGGTGACTCGATGAACCCCAGGTCCACCGCTCCCGTGCGGACCAGTTCCGGGACCTGTTCGCTGTTGGTGACCCGGAGTCCCACGTACAGCGCGGGCCGTACGCGGCGCAGAGCGCGGATCCAGCCCGGTACCAGGCACTCGGCGATCGTCATGCTCGCCGCGATCCTCAGCTCGGCGTCGCGTGCGACCCGCAGGGACTCGACGCCGGTCAGCAGCCGCTCCTGTTCGCGGAGGATCCGCTGGGCCCAGCCGGCCACGGTGCGGCCCGCGTCGGTGAGCCGCGATCCGCGCCGCGTACGCTCCACCAGGACCAGCCCCAGCCGCCGTTCCAGTGTCGACAGCCGCTGGCTCACCGACGGCTGGGCGACACCGAGCCGCGCCGCCGCCCGGCTCAGGCTGCCCAGGTCACCGATCAGGACGAGCATGCGCAGCGACTCGGGATCCGGCAGCGGCGTCCTGGCCGCGTCCGTCCGGTCAGGCCCGTGGCGGCCCGGCCCGTGGTGGTTCCGGCCACCGTGGCCCGCGCCGTCGTGGTCCGAGCCTTCGTAGTCCGGGCCTTCATGGTCCGGGCCATCGTGGTCCGAGCCTTCATGGTCAGGGCCGTCGTGGTTCGTCCGGGCCGGTGCCGTGTGTACCGTCATCGGTCGGCTCCTTTCGCTTCTCTGCGGGGCTCCGGCGGAGGTCGGTGCGGGCGCGTCGTCGGCGCGATGCCCGAGGCGGGAATCCGCGGCGGTGCGCGCCTCCCGCGCCCGCCCGGTCACAGCACGGCTGGGTCGAGATCGAGCGTGGTGCGGTCGAGCGACCTCAGCAGCGCCCACCGAGGTGCCGCCATGGGCAGTTCGTACCGGTAGAAGTAGCGTGCGGCGAAGCGCTTCCCCTCGTAGAAGGGACCCTCCTTGCCGTCGGTCGCGAGCAGTTGTTCCAGCCAGATCCAGGCGATGACGAGATGGCCCATGGCCTCCAGATACGGTGTCGCGTTGGCCAGTGCGGTCCTCGGGTCGCCGTCGCGCCACAGCTCGGCGGTGACCTCCAGCGCCTCGGTGAGATGCCGGTCCAGTACGTCGGCGAGACGGGCGGCCTCGCCTCCGGCGGCGCGAGCGCCCGCGACCGTGTCCCGGATCGCGGCGGCCAGCAGCTGGAGGGCCCGGCCGTCGTCGCGTACGGCCTTGCGGCCGAGCAGGTCGAGAGCCTGGATGCCGTGCGTCCCCTCGTGGATCGGGTTGAGCCTGTTGTCCCTGTAGAACTGCTCGACGGGGTGGTCGCGGGTGTATCCCGCTCCCCCGAGGACCTGGATGGCGAGGTCATTGGCCGTCAGACACCACTGGGACGGCCAGGACTTGACGAGTGGAGTGAGGATCTCCAGGAGATCGTGCGCGTCGGCCCGCGCCTGCCGCGTCTCCGCGGTGCGCACCTCGTCCACGAGCCTCGCGGCGTACAGGACGAGGCCGAGAGCGCCCTCGGCGTACGCCTTCTGCGCGAGGAGCATCCGGCGGACGTCCGGATGTTCGACGAGGGGCACGGGCGCGCCGCCCGGTTCCCTGTCGCCCAGTCTCCTGCCCTGTGTGCGGCTCCCGGCGTAGTCGAGGGAGTGCAGATAGCCGGTGTATCCCAGGGCCATCGCCCCCGAACCCACGCTGATCCGCGCCTCGTTCATCATATGGAACATCCGGGCGAGCCCTTCGCCCTCCGCGCCGACGAGGAAGCCGACGGCCCCCGGTGCGCCCCCCGGCAGCCAGGCGCCCTCACCGAAGTTCAGCAGCGTGTTGACCGTTCCCCGGAAACCCATCTTGTGGTTGAGCCCGGCCAGCGCGACGTCGTTGCGCTCACCCGGTCCGCCTGCCTCGTCGGCCAGGAAGCGCGGGACGATGAACAGGGAGATGCCCTTGGCCCCGGGGGCGGCGCCGGGGGTCCGGGCGAGCACCAGGTGCACGATGTTCTCGCCGAGTTCGTGATCGCCGGCGGAGATCCACATCTTGGTGCCCGTGAGCCGGTAGGTCCCGTCCGGCTGCCGGACCGCGCGGGTGGTGATGTCCCCGAGCGACGAGCCGGCCTCGGGCTCGGACAGGCACATGGTCCCGAACCAGCGGCCTTCGACGACCGGCCGGGCATAGGTGTCCACCTGCTCCCGGGACCCGTGGGCCACCATCAGGCCGGCGTTCCCCTCCGCCAGGAACGGATAGGCGTAGGCGCTCGGGCAGGCCGCCTGGAACCAGGTGGAACACGCGGCGCGTACGACGAAGGGGAGTTGTACTCCGCCGAGCGCGTGATCGAACACCGCGGCGGAAAGCCCGGTCTCCTGGTACGCCCGTACGGCGTCCGCCACGCCGTCGGGCAGGACGACCTTGCCGTCGGCGTCCATGAACGGCTCGTTCAGATCCGTGACGCGGTTGACCGGAGCGAACTTCTCCGCCGCCACCTGCTCGCTCAGCAGCAGTACGGCCTCGAACGTGTTCCGGTCGTGGTCCCGGAAACGCTCGCGCTTGACGAGCGTGTCGACGTTCAGCCACTCGAACAGGCAGAAATCGATGTCCCGCCGGGACATGATCTTCGACCGTGCCATGGGAGTGGGTCCTTTCTTCGCTGGACTGTGTGCGGCGCCCCGGACGGTGCCCGGTGGCTCGGACGAGGACGCGCGCTTTGTCGTATGGCCTTGTTCGCGCGGCACGCTTCGTACGGCTTTGCGGGTGCGGCTTGGTGCCCGAGGCACGCTCTGTGCGGCCTCCTTCGTAGCGCACCGATGGATGCCGGTCGCGGTCCTCTCGGCGCCCGCGCTCCCGGCGTGCCGCGCCGATCGCCGTCCGGGGGCCGGTGCTCAGGGTGCGAGGCGCACCCGCCGTGCCCGGCGGCGCACTTCGGCCCGGTCGATGGCCTGTTTGAGCAGCTTGCCGGTCGATCCCCGCGGCAGCGCCGGCACCGTGTGGTAGAGCCGCGGCTGTTTGTACGAGGCCAGGCGCTGGGCGAGCCACCCCCGCAACTCCTCGGCCCCGACGGCCTGGAGCGGATCCAGGACGACCACGGCCGCGACCTCCTCCCCGAGCCGTTCGTCCGGTACGCCGACGACGGCCGCCTCCCGGATCGCCGGGTGCTCGTAGAGCACTTCCTCGATCTCGCGCGGGTAGACGTTGTAGCCGCCCCGGATGATCATGTCCTTCTTCCGGTCGACCACCCAGAGGTAGCCCTCCTCGTCCATCCGGCCCAGGTCGCCGGTGAGGAACCAGCCGTCCCGGGTGGACTGCGCGGTCGCCTCCGGATTGCGCCAGTAGCCGCTGGCGACCACCGGCCCGCGGACGGCGATCTCGCCCACTCCGCCGTGGGGGAGCGGCTGCCCCTGGTCGTCGAGGATCGTGACCTCGAGTCCGGGTAGTGCCTGGCCGACGCTGCCGTCCCGCACCTGCCGGCCGGGCCGGTTGAACGCGGCGGCGGCCGAGGTCTCGCTGAGCGCGTAGCCCTCCAGGATGGCCGTACCGAACCGCTCCTGGAAGGCACGCCCGACCTCCAGGGGCAGCGCGGCGCCCCCCGAGGCGGCCAGGCGCAGCCCGGCGAGCTGTTCCGGGCGTACCGGTGAGTCGGCGTGCAGCATCTCGTTCCACATGGTCGGGACGCCGGAGACCACGGTCAGCCGGTGTTCGGCGGCCATCCGCAGCATCGCGGCACCCGAGAAAGGGTGGAGCAGGGAGACCGACGCGCCCGCCTGCACGGCCATGAGCAGCACGGCGACCTGCCCGAAGACATGGAAGAGCGGCAGCGCCGTACCCACGCGGTCCTCCGCGTCCAGCTCCAGGACTTCGGCGTAGATCGCGGCGGCGGCGCTGAGATTCGCGTGGGTGAGCACCGCGCCCTTGGGCCGGCCGGTGGTTCCCGACGTGTACAGCAGGACCGCGGCGTCCGCCTCGTGCACCGGGTGGACGGGACCGGCGAGGACCTGGGGCCGTGGCCCGTCGCCTCCTTCCGCGAGCGTCCAGAACCCGACACCGGTCGCCGCCGCGGCCTCGCGCAGCGCGTCGGGCGTCTCGCGCCCCGCGACCGCGAGTTCGCAGCCCGCGTCGCGCAGGAAGTACTGGAGTTCGGCGCTGGTGCACTGGGGGTTGACGGTCACGGCGACCGCGCCGTGGGCAAGGATGCCGAGGTAGGCGAACACGAACTCCGGCCCGGTCGGAGCGACGAGAAGCACCCGGCTGTCCGGCCGCACTCCGGCCTCGCTCAGCCTGGCGCGGAACGACTCGGCCTGTCCGGCCACTTCGGCGTAGGACCACACCGAGTCGCCCGCCCTCAGGGCCGTGGCCGCGGGACTGCGCTCCGCGTGCCGCCAGACGGGTTCCACCGCGTTCGTCATCGGTGACCCGCCCCGGGCACTCCCGCGGCGCGACGGCACCCGGCCGCTCGCCCACGGGACACGCGTACGGAACCGCGTACGACCGCTCCGTCCGATTCACTGCAAACCTTGATCACGGGTGGCACGCTCCGTTCACTCTCGGCTCGCCATTGACCGTCGCCGACCGGCGGCCCGGCGCGGATGCTCGGGTCTCCCGGTGCTGAGGACCGGCCCGGCGGGTGGCCGCCGACACAGCTCTATGCAACATCTCTGATAATGATGCATTCGTCGTGTCCGGAAATCCGCGGGCCCGTCGCTGGTCAGTGGTCCACGGTTCCAATATCTCCTCGCGCCCCCCGTTTGTGCAACCTATTTACTAGATGTTGCAAAACGAGTACTGTCGGGCTCTGTTACTTAACGTAAGGATGCGCCAGGGAAGGACCCGATCATGACCGCACACCTGAACGAAGCCCCGCCGCGCGGCGAATCACCGGGCCCTGTGGAACCCGCGATGTCCCCGAGGACGGACCCGCGCACCGACCCCCGCCTGATCCCCGCGCTGACCGCACATGGCCTGGACGCCGCCGCCGCCCCGCCGCCCGTCGACCGCCACGCCACCGCCGAGAGCCGGACGGAGTTCGTGGCGGCGCTGCACACCGCTTTCGAGGGGCTGTACGAGGCGCTGCCCAATGAACTACCCGGCGACGACGCCGCCGTGGTCGACTGCGAGACACGCGCCATCCCGGGCGTGGACGGCAACACCATCACGCTGCGTATCTACCGCCCGGCGGGTTCGGACGGCCCCCTGCCGTGTGCCGTCTACTTCCACGGCGGTGCCATGACCCTGCTGGAGGCGGACAACAAGGTGCACCGGCGGTGGTGCCAGGACCTCGCGGCCGCCGGGATGGTCGCGATCGGAGTCGACTTCCGCAGTGCGTACACTCCCTCGGGACCCCATCCCTTCCCGGCGGGACTGGACGACTGCACCAGCGCCCTGGACTGGATCCACGCCAACCGTGACGCGCTCGGCATCAGCAGTCTCGTCCTGCAGGGCGAGTCCGGCGGCGCCAATCTCGCCCTGGCCACCACGCTGAAGGCCAAGCGCGACGGACGGCTCGGCGCCATCGACGGTGTATACGCCACCGTGCCGTACATCAGCGGCGCCTACGGGTGGCCCGAGTCGCGCAAGCGCGCCGAACTTCCCTCCCTGGTGGAGAACGACGGCTACTTCACCAACTGCGCCATCCTGGACCTCCTGGTGATCAGCTACGACCCACTCGGCGCGCATGCCGAGGACCCGCTGTGCTGGCCCTACTTCGCGACCGAGGACGACCTCGCGGGTCTGCCGCCGCACGTCATCGCGGTGAACGAACTCGACCCGCTGCGCGACGAGGGGATCGCCTACTACCGCAAGCTGCTGCGCGCCGGCGTTCCGGCGGTGGGGCGGGTCAACCTGGGTCTCGTCCACGGCGCCGACCTGATTTTCCGTCAGGCCGTCGCGGACGTGTACCGCGCGACCGTAAGCGACGTCAAACGCTTCGCCGACAGCCTGGCTTGACCGACGCCGGTCGACGCGCCGGGGCCTCCGGGGGCCCCGGCCTCCGGCCACGTGGCCCGACGGCCGCTCGGTCCGGTCCGCAGACCAGCGCACCCGCCGAGGCGCCCGCCGACCCGCGGTTTCCGCGCGTGTGAACGGGTCCCGCCGGTGACCGTTCGGCTCGCAAGGGCGGCGGAGTGTCCGTGTCGCCGGAACAGTTCCAGAAGGCGGCGGCATCGCCGTGCACCCGCGTCCGCGGCGAAGACGGGAACGTCGATACCGCGCGACCGTGCTTCTCCGCTCATGCCGGGGCCGGCTGCCGTTTCCCGGGTGCGAACGGCCGCCCGCCGACCGCGGCGGAGGCGCACCCGCTGAACAGATACAGCAGGATGCCCATCCGACCCATCGCACGGCCCACCGGTCCACCGGCCCACCGCCGGGACCGCATGGCTGATTCCTGGCGGATGCCGGCTTTCAACGCCCCTTTCAGGGGTGGGACTTGAGCGGGGCCAGCAGCGGAGAACGGGCTCGACTCACCGTGTGGGCGCACCCGTCCGAGTCGGCGTGGGCCGAACTCTCCGGGCGGTTCCCACGACCCGTTCGCCATGGCTGACCAGCTGTTCCGATCCCGGCGGGGCCACTGCGTCGGGCACTCGGGACCACGGCCCCCGGGGTGCGGAGCCGCCCCAGGGGGCCGTGCGACCGGCCTCACCTGCCGGGGGCAATCAACGGCCGCGCTTCGGATCGCCTCCGGCAGAGAGTTGAGAACAAGCCATTGACGCGTCTCGCAGTCGCGTGCTTGAGTTTGTCACCAGCTGATGTAACTAGTTACATTCATCTGGAGGTGACGCTGCCATGAAGAGATTCGCCTGCCTGGCGCTCGCGCTCGGACTCACCGCGACCCTGGCCGCCTGCGCGTCGACGAGTACGGGCGAAAGCGCGGGCAACGAGCTGATCATCGAGGGATACGGCGCGGAGTACCAGGACATCTTCGAGAAGGAGATCGCCAAGCCGTTCACCGAGAAGACCGGCATACAGATCAGGTACACGGCCGCCGGTTCGGCGTCGGAACAGTACGCGGCCATCCGGGCCGCCGACGGCGACCCCGGGTTCGACCTCGCCGTCATGACCAGCCTTGAGCTGTACCAGGGCAGCCGGGACGGACTGCTCGCCCCGGTGACGTCGAAACAGGTGCCGAATCTGGCCCACGTGCCGCGGAAACTGCTGGAGAAGACCTACGGCGTCGGCGCGATCCAGGAGGTCCAGCAAGTCGTCCTGATGTACCACCGTTCCCGCTTTCCGAAGCCGCCCACGAGCTGGCGGGCGATGTGGGATCCCAAGTACCGCTCCGGCACGCTCATCTTCAACCCCGCCAACATCCTCGGGGTGTACGCGATGCTCAGCGCCGCCGAGCTGGACGGCGGGGGGATCGACGACACCGACCCCGGCTTCGACCGGATCAAGGAGCTGGCCGGGCACGCCCTCGCCACCCCGCAGGCGTCGGCGGGAGCCGTGCCCTACATGGAGAAGGGCACGGCGACCCTCTTCCCCTATCTGGACGGCCGCGCCGCGATCTACTCCAAGACCACCGACTACGACTACACGGTGCCGAGCGAGGGCACCTACGCGTCGCTCGGTTCGCTCGGTGTTCCGGCCAAGGCGACGAACAAGGACGCGGCGTACAAGTTCATCGACTACTGGCTCTCCGACGAGGTGCAGCGACGCTGGGCGCTCGCCTACAACGTCGGACCCGCGGTCACCGGCCTCCGGTTCCCCGCCGACTTCGCCGCCAAGCACATCACCACGGCGGAGAAGCTCGAGAAGATCAAGATCGCCGATCCGGAGACGGTCACCCAAAACCGCACCGCCTGGGCCCAGCGATGGGCGGAGGCCGTGCGATGACGGCGGCTGTGGCGAACGCGCCCGCCGGCACACCCGCGCGCAAGCGGTCCCGGCTGCCGTGGCTCAGTCTGCCCGCGACGGTGTGGGTACTGGCGGTCTTCGCCGTCCCCACCGCGATCCTGCTCGCCAGCAGCGTGCTGACCTACGACGGTGCCGAGGTGACCGGCCCGCTCACCACCGCGAACTACGGCAGCCTCTTCGAGGACGGCTACTTCCGGTCGGTGCTGTGGGACACCGTCTGGATGTCCGTGGTGGTGGGCGCGGTCTGCTCGGCCGCCGGGCTGCTGGTCGCGCACTTCGTCGTACGGTCCGGATCGCGGTGGCGCACCCTCGTCCTGCTCGTCGTCGTGTCGCCCCTGGTGTCGAGTGTCGTGGTCCGCACCTACGGCTGGCTCGTGCTTCTCCAGGACGACGGCCTGGTGAACAAGATGCTGCTCTGGACCGGGCTGACCGGCTCGCCGGTCGCGTTCATCGGATCGACGTTCGCGGTGATCGCCGGACTCGTCCATGTACTCCTGCCGTTCGCGGTGTTCACCGCGATGTCGAGCGTGCAGAGCGTCGATCCCGTCCTGGAGCGCGCGTCCCGCGACCTCGGCGCCGGACCCGTCAGCACCTTCCTCCGGATCACCCTGCCCCTGATCCGCCCCGGCCTCATCGCCGGCTTCATGCTGACGTTCGCCATCAGTCTCGGCGCCTACGCAGCTGCCGCGGTGCTCGGCGGCGGCCGGGTGCAGACACTCGCGACCCTGGTCCGCGAGCGCATGGTGGTCAGCCTCGAATGGGGGCAGGCGGCCGCGGTCTCGGTGGTCATCCTGGTGGTGGGCGCGCTCACGGTCTCCGCCCTGCTGCTGGCCGGCCGCCGGTCGCGGAAGGAGATGTGACGATGCGTTTCCGACCCTGGATACTGCTGCGCGCCGTACTCCTCGCACTGGTGATCGCCTTCGTGGCCGTGCCGATGGTCGTCGTCGTCTGGACCTCCGTCCAGCCGGACACCTACCCCGCCTTCCCGCCGAGCGGCCTCTCGCTGCGGTGGTGGGAATCCGCGCTGACCCGCGAATGGCTGCTGCCCATGGCCCTGTCCGCCGAGATCGCCCTGGGATCCGCGGTGTGCGCGCTGGTGGTGGGCACGGCAGCGGCGTACGCCCTGGCGCGTGGCCCGGTCCGGGGCCGCGCCGCGCTGGAGGGCTTCCTCGCCACCCCCTTGCTGCTGCCGGAGATCGTGATCAGCCTCTCCGTCGTCCAGCTGATCTCCATGCTCGGCGCACGCGGGTTCATCGGCCCCACCCTGCTGGTGCTGACCCACGCGCTGATCGGCATCCCCTTCGTGCTGCGCACGGTGGGCGTCAGCCTGGTCGGCATCAACCCGCTGTGGGAGCGTGCCGCCCGTGATCTCGGCGCCTCGCCCTGGCGCACGTTCACCACCGTCACGCTGCCGCTGATGCGGTCGGGGATGTTCGCGGGCGCGCTCTTCGCCTTCATCGTGTCGTTCAACAACGTCGAACTCTCGCTCTTCCTCACCTCGCGGGACGCGACCACCCTGCCCATCCGGCTACTCCAGTACATGGAGTTCCAGTACTCGCCGACCCTGGCCTGTGTCGCCGTGACCAGCGTCGTCGGCATCTGCGTCATCGCGGGCGCGGCGTCCCGGTTCGTCCGCCTGACCGAGTTCATCCACGGAGGTACCAAGTGACCGTACGAGCAGACGCCACCGAGGAGCCCGCCACACGACCCGGTACCGGCGGCTACGCCGTGACCCTCCGCGCGATCCGCAAGCAGTTCGGGTCCGCTGTCGCCGTGGACGACCTCGATCTCGACGTGCGCCCCGGAGAGTTCCTGACCCTGCTCGGCCCCTCGGGCTGCGGGAAGACCACGACGCTGAACATGGTCGCCGGCTTTCTGACACCGGACGCCGGACGGATCCTGCTCGACGGCCAGGACGTCCACCGGTTGCCGCCGGACCGGCGCGACACCGCGATGGTCTTCCAGCAGTACGCGCTGTTCCCGCATCTGACCGTCGGCCAGAACGTCGGCTACGGACTGCGGATGCGCAAACGCCCGAAGGACGAGATCCGGCTCCGCGTGGCGGGCGCGCTCGAACGCGTCGGCCTCGCCGGATACGAGGACCGCATGCCCGGCAGGCTCTCCGGCGGGCAGCAGCAGCGCGTCGCCCTGGCCAGGGCCATCGTGGTGCAGCCGAAGGTGCTCCTGTTCGACGAGCCGCTGTCCAATCTGGACCTCAAACTGCGCGAACAGCTCCGCCTGGAGATCAAGCACCTTCAGCGCGAACTGGGCACCACCTCGATCTTCGTGACCCATGATCAGACCGAAGCGCTGGTGATGAGCGACCGGATCGCGGTGATGCGGGACGGCCGGATCGAACAGCTCGACACGCCCGACACCATCTACCGGGAACCGGCGAACGCGTTCGTGGCCGGATTCATCGGTCAGTCCAACCTCGTCCCCGGTGTGTGCACGGAATCCGGACCCGGCCTGTGCACCGTTCGGCTGGCCACGTCGGACGTACTGCGCGCACGGCACGCCGGAACCGTGACGGAGGGGGAGGCGGTCCAGGTCCTACTCAGACCCGAAGCACTCCGTCTGGGCGCCGTCGACGCCGCGACGCCGCTCACCGGCCGGGTGGCCGAGATCGTCAACGAGGGCAGTCTCGCCACCGTCGTCCTGGAGATCACCGGCTCCGTCCGGCTCCGCGTCGCCGTACCCGATCCCGGCGCGGCCGGTCTCCCCGCACCCGGCGACGAGATCGCCGTGTCCGTACCCCCGGGTGCCGCACACGCGCTGCCCGCGGACCAGTGAACAACCGCACCCACAGAACCACAGAACCAGAGGAGAGGAATCACATGGCTGAGCGAGTCGTCGTCATCGGCGCCGGAGTCTACGGCGCCGCGGTGAGCGCCGAACTGGCACGGCGCGGCGCCCACGTCACGGTCGTCGACGCGAGCGCCCCGGCGGGCGGCACATCGGGAGCGACCTTCTCGTGGACCAACTCCTGCGGCAAGCAGCCCCGGCCGTACCACGACCTCAGCGTCGCCTCGATGGAGATGCACCGAAAACTCGCCCACGACGTCCCCGGCAGCGACTGGTACCACGAGGGAGGCAACCTCGAATGGGGCGGTGACGACGACGCGTGTGAGCGCTTGCGCCGCAAGGTCGCCACAGTGTCGGAGTACGGATACGAGGCACGATGGCTCACGCGCGCCGAGGCGCTGCGCCTGGAGCCCGATATGAACCCCGCCGAACTGCCCGCCGACGAGATCGCCTACTTCCCGGCCGAAGGCTGGATCGAGCCGACCCGGCTGATCGCCCATCTGCTGTCCACCGCGGAGGCGGAGCGGATCTGGCACGACGCGGTCACGGCCATCGACGTCTCCGGCGGCCTGGTGCGTTCCGTCCGGCTCGCCTCGGGGCGGCAGTTGCCCGCCGACGCGGTGGTCGACTGCGCCGGCCCGCGAGCCGACCACATCGCCGGCCTCGCCGGGCTGGACCTGCCCATGCGCAACACCCGCGGTGTCCTCGTCTACACCTCACCGGTCGCGGTCTCCACCTCCCGCGTCGTCCACGCCCCGCGGGTCCATCTGCGGCCGGACGGCGCCGGACGGCTGCTTCTGCACACGCATGACATCGACAGTGCGGCACAGGTCTCCGACACCGGAGAGACCATCGTGGAGCAGGCCGCGGTCGATCGGCTGATGGAAGCCGGACGCACGCTCTACCCCGGACTGCGCGCGGCGAGCGTGGAGAGCGTACGGGTGGGCGAGCGGCCGATTCCCGGTGACGGCCTGCCGGTCCTCGGCCGGGCGCCCGCACTGCCCAACTTCCACTTCGCCGTCTCCCACAGCGGCGCCACGCTGAGCCTCCACGCCGGCGCTCTCGTCGCGGCCGAGGTACTGGGCGAGGACCGCGCCGAAGAGCTGGCCGCGTTCCGCTTCGAGCGATTCTGAGGAGACATCGTGCGTACGACTGTCCTGCACGGCTGCGATCTCGTCGACGGCACCGGCAGCGACCCCCGGAACGGGGTCGACATCGTGATCGAGGGCGCGGCGATCCGCGAGATCGTGCCCACCAGGCCCACGGAAACGTACGGCACCGTGGACGAGATCGTCGACGCCGCGGGCGGCTTCGCCCTACCGGGCCTGATCAACAACCACACCCACGGCACCGCGTACGGACCGCTCTTCCCCAGCGGTCACGAAGGACTCCCGCCCGAGCAGGTGCGGGCCAACCTCGACCGGCATCTGCTGGAGGGGACGACCACCGTGCTCTGCGTCGACGGCTTCGTCACCGCCGACGCGGCCGCGAGGACCGACGAGGACCACCCGGTCACCGTCAGACTGGCCTCCTGCAACACCCCGGCCTGCCTGCGGGCGGCGACCATCGCCGACGGGGGAGGGCTCACCGACGAGAACCGCGCGTTCACCGCGCGCCGGGCGGTCGACGCGGGCGCCGTCGCCCTCGGTGAGATCGGCGCCGGGCACACCCTGGGCGGCGGTGGGGCCAGCTATATGTACATCCCGGCCGAGGTGACCAGGCGCACCGGGGTGACGATCACGCCCCGGCAGGCGGACGCGCTGAAGGTCTCCGTGCTGGGCCGGCACATCTCGGCCCCGTCGTTCGACCGGGACACGGCGGAAGAGGCGCTGGTGGCGGCGGGGCTGGCCGGCAAGCTGTCGGTCGAGGAGATCCGCGACATCGTCTCGGACATCGTCCTGCCCGCCTTCGACATCGCCCTGCGGGGGCTCTCCGAAGCGGCGGAGTACGCCCAGCGGGCCGGTGTGCCGGTGCTGGTGCACAACGCGGCGGCGTCGATGACACAGGTCGCCGCGATCGCCAGGACCGGCGTGCGGCTCATCGCCGGGCACTCCAACCATTCGAGCTTCGAGCTGCGCGAGGCCCTGGAACATGCCGAACGGCTCAAGGAACTGGGGGCGATCGTGGACGTCTCCACCCTCGACACCTTCGGCGCACGACGGCTCACCACCGGCCCGGAACTGCTCTACGCCATGTTCGAGGCCGGGCTCGTCGACACCATCTCGACGGACTACGCGGGCGGTCACCACGACCCGATCCTGCTCGCGATCGACCGCGCCACCAAGGCCGGCGTGGTGCGTCTTCCGGCGGCGGTCGCCATGGCCACCGCCAACGTCGCGGACGCCGTCCCCGGGGTGGCACCCCGGCGGGGCCGCGTCACTCCGGGCGCGATCGCCGACCTCGTCCTGACCGACCCGGCGGAGCTGCCGCGGGTGCGCACTGTCATCATCGGCGGTGAGATCGTTGTCCGTGAGGGCCGGCGTGTCACCGCCTGACCGCAGCGGAGGGAAGGGACGGACGGTGAAGCGAACAACCATCGGCGACGTCGCGACCGCGGCAGGGGTATCGGTGGCGACCGTCTCACGGGTGCTCAACGGTGGCGCGGTGAAAGAGGCGACCGCGACCAGGGTGTGGGACGCGGTCACCCGGCTCGACTATTCGCCGAACGCGCTCACCAAGGGCGTCTTCGCCGGGCGTTCCAGCACGGTCGGGGTGGTCATGGGTGATCTCAGCAGCCCGTTCTATCTCGACCTGATGCGCGGGATCGACGAGGTCGCCGCCGCCAACGGCAGCCTCGTCCTGTTCGCCAACACCTTCCTGCGTCCCGACCGCGAACTCGCACAGGTCCAGGCCATGGACGAGCAGCGGGTACGCGGCCTGATCGTCACCGCCAGCGAGTCCACCGACGACCGGACGCGCAGGATGGCCACGGGGGGAACCCCGTGTGTCGTCGTCGCGCGCTCGGTGCCGGATCCGCCGCCCGGACTGCACTCGGTCAGCCTGGACAACGTCGCGGCCGGCCGGATGATGGCCGGGCATCTGGTCGCGTGCGGGCGGCGGTCGATCGGGGTGGTCACCTCCGGGACACGGCCGTCCCAGCTAGGACGGACCGAGGGACTGCGGCAGGGGCTCGCCGAGGCGGGTCTGCCGCTGCCCGAGGACGCCGTCGCGACGGTGGCCGTCAACGAGGACACCGGTGAGGCCGTGGACGCCCTGCTGGCTCGCCGCGTTCCGCTGGACGCGATCGTCTGCCTCACCGGACTGCGCACGGTCGCCGTCCACACCGCGTTGTCCGCCCGCGGGCTCTCGATCCCGGACGACATCGGGTTCCTGACGATGGACGACTTCTCCTGGGGCCCGGCCCTCGGTATCACCGTGGTCGCGCAACCGTCGTACCGGATGGGGAAGCGCGCGGCCGAGCTGATCGTCGAGAGCCCCGACCGGCCGGTGCAGCAGCGATTCGAGCCGCGGCTCGTCGCCCGCACGTCCTGTGGCGAGAAGGGGTGAGCAGGAGCGGAAATCCGCTCAGCGGCGGAGCCGTCCGAGCCGGCCACCCGCTCGCATGGGTGGCCGGCCCCGACCGGTGAATTCCGTGCCCGCGGCGGTCATGACCTCATCCGCCCGCATCGGGCGGACGAGGACAGCCAACCGGCGAGGGCCCGACTCCCCACCGGCGCGGCGGCGCGCGGCGGAGGACCCCGCCTGCTCCAGGCCCATGACGCTCGTGATCAGAAAGTCTAGGAGGCAGGGCCCACAGGCGGCTCTCCCGGAACACCGGACCCGCGGGCGGGCGGCACGATGGGGCCCGAGGGCTCCGGCGCGGGGGGTACGCCCTCGTCGGGCAGCAGTTCGTCGAAGCCCTGCCAGCCCCGCCAGCCCCAGACGTCTTTCATCAGGTCCGCCTCCACCGGTATGAACCGGCCGATCTCGAAATCGTCCGCGTCCAGGTCGAACCATCGCTCGTCGACGACCTCGGTCCCCATTCCGATGGTCCGTGCGGTAAGTCTGACCAGGAGCTTCGCACCACGCGACGCGGAGAGGTCCTTCCCCTGGATCTTCTGGACGGGTAACCGAGGGACGGGCGCCTCCACGGGAATCCAGACGGTGAAGGGCGCACCGCGCTCCACCGCGAGCCACGAGCGCTCGTCGGCGGGCTCGCCCTTCTCATCGAGGACCTTCAGCCACTTCTTGTAGATCACCAGACTTCCGTCGTTCGGGGACGGCTCCAGAAAGCGCAGATGGGCCCTGGCGCGGAGATCGACGACGGAGAGATTATCGAAGCGGTTGTAGAACCGGACGGCGAGGATGGCGTGGTCGCTGGTGGCGTGGAGACGTGCGTAGCCGGGGAAGTCCGCGGCCCACGCGTGCGACACGCTCACGCGCCGCCGCCAGATGAACGCCCGTAGCGCGAACAGCTTGATCAGTACGATGCCGAGCAGTACGGCGGGCACCAGCGCGCCGGTCAGGGAGGCGACGGTGGCCAGCGACTGCTGCATCACGCTGCCCTCGCCGGGATTGAGGTTGTCCGTCCCCACGCAGGCCCGCAGGGCTTCCAGCGAGAGATTCAGCAGCGCGTCACCGTCACTGAACCGGTCCTTCACGCCCTTCGACGACTTCTCGGTGAGGGTCCACACGGCGGCGATGGCGACAGCGAGCGTCATCAGCCCTCCGAGTGCCATCAGCATGAGGGCGTGGACCGAGTGCCCGGCGATCCACCAGCGAACCGATGTCCGATATCTGGGATGAGACCTCCGCCACCCCGACCACACCCCCAAAGCGACCCAACTCCCCTGTCGATCAGACCGTGTCGACTCGTTGAGAGGACTTCATGCCCGGCCCCGCATCCCGCCAATCCGAGCCGGGCGGCGCGTCCCGTACGCTCGGCGCGGGTAGAGCTTGAATGCGAGTTCCGCCCGTACTCGAACGACACACCGTGAAGCACCACCGTGGAGGGCGTCTCCTGTGACGAATCGAAGCCTCGCAGTGCTGGGTCTGGACGGAGTACCGGCCAAGGAGCCGTTGACCTACCCGGGCCGCCCCGCCACCGAGCCGTCGCTGCTCACCGGGGATGAACTACTCCCGCTTCAGGTCCGCCGGAGCAGGCTGGGCGAGTGGCCCGTCATGGAACAGACACCGGGCCAGAGCCTGGACGACGTCCTCAGCCAGCTGGGCCAGGCGCCGACCGGCCGCCGGCACCCGGTGATCTCGGTGGGTTCCAACGCCTCCCCGGGGCAGGTGAGCCACAAGCTGACACGGCTCGGCATCCCGGCGGCCGTACCGATGGTGCCCGTACGGGTACGGGGCATCGGTGTCGGATGCTCGGGACACATCAGCCCGGCCGGCTATGTCGCGGGCACCCCCTATGTCGACCGAGAGGCGGAGACGGTACTCGTCGTCACCTGGCTGGATTCGACCCAGCTCAAGGCAGTGGACGACACCGAGTTCCCCGACTACCGGCGCGCCATCCTGCCGGGCGGCGAGTTCCCCATGACGATGCCCTCGGGGGAGCGGCTCTCAGGCGCGTACATCTACTTCAGCGCCCACGGAGTACTGGCGGGCCCGGACGGAGGCCCCCGGCCCGGCGGTGGCGACCAGGCCGAACTGCTGGCGGACCTGCTCTCCGCCTCCTCCCGGCTGCGGGAGTTGCTGGGGCCCGACCCCCGGACATGGGTGACCCGGGCCGGCGCGGACCGGTCGCTGCGCGAAGAGGGCACCGCGATCTTCGGCCGGGAGGAGTGGGTTCTCTCCCAGACGGACTTCCTGCCCTATCTGGACGACTCCGCCGAACTGCGCCTCTATGACGATCTGCCGCCCCTCGGTGATTCTCTGCGCGCGTGAGGAACCGTTCCGGGCGGGTTCGGCGGAGATCTCAGATGGCGATGGTGACCAGGGCCGCTGCCGCTTGATCACCTCGGTCTGGAAGAGGCCGATCGGTCGAGGCGGCGACACCGGCCTTCTCCAAGCGCTCGGCACCCGCTACGCCTGGGGCGAGATCTGGGCCGGCGGCACCCAGGACCGGCGCACGCGGCCGGGAGCGGCCCGTCTGAGGCGATTGTCGCCTCTGCGGAACGGACTCTCACCCCGGACCCTTGACCGGATCTCCTGGTCATGGGGCCAGGCCGGCGTAGGCGGCCGACGCGTCAACGGATGACGACCCGTCTGCCGTCACTGGGCACACCAACGGAGGGCCGCCCGACGAAGGTCACTCGGCGTGGTGATCCACGGAAGGCGTGGTGATCCACGGAAAGTGAGCCGGAATCAGATCTCTCGTGAACATCCGCGGGCCTCGAGAGCGGTGGCCGCCGCTTCGCCCGGGTCGGCCTCTCTACCAGGCGCTCTGGAGGCGCGTAGCGTCGACGGCGGTACGGGCCTGGTCGGCCAGCTTCCGTGAATCCCGCTCCTCACTCGCCCACGCCACATACCCGTCGGGCCGGATCAGAGCCGCTGTCACCGCGGCCCAGTGCGGGCGGTCGCCGGCCCGTGCGCAGTGATGACGCGTCACGAGCCATGGCCTGTCCTCGACCAGAGCGGGCCCCTGGGCGTCGCGCAGGTCGGTGAGAACGTATCGACCGGGCCCGAGCAACCCGAAAAGGCCGGCTGCGCCGTCCGTGAACGCCAGGTCGGGGGCCCGGTGCCCGACGAGCAAATGCGCACCTGCCGCGGAAGGGGGGTAGTGCACGTGCAGCCCCGACAGCCGTTGTGCCAAAGTGAGTTCGAGCCCCGGCTGCTCCGACATCAGTTTCGAGAGCAGCGAGCGCAGGGCCTGTCCCTGCGGCGAGAACGCCGTGAGGAGTGCGGTCTGGGCCTCCGTGTGTTCCAGGAGGTCCGCTCCGACAGGGCGACGCTCATGGTGGTAGCTGTCCAGCAGCCCGTCGGGTGCCCAGCCGTCGAGTGCGGCCGCGAGTTTCCAGCCGAGGTTCGTGGCGTCCTGGATGCCGACATTCATGCCGACCCCTCCGGCGGGGAAGTGCTGGTGCGCCGCGTCACCGGCGACGAAGACCCTGCCCTTGCGGTACCACCTGGCGAGACCGGTTCTGTTGCTGAAGCGGGAAAGCCAGGTGGGGGAGTGCATGCCGAAGTCGGTGTCCGCGGCCGACAGGGTGTTGGCGCGTAGTTGCTCGAGGCGTATCCGTGCGGATGTCCTCGGGAATGACGCCCACGATTCGGTGCACCCCGCCCGGCAGCGGAACGACCATGAGCAGGCCGTCCGGGGTGGACTTCGCCACCACTTTCTCCTCGGGCGGGGAGTCGAGGACCACGTCTCCGAGGAAACCCAGCACAGTGTGCTCCCGGCCGTCGTAAGGAATCTCCGCGGCGGCTCGGACGGTGCTGCGCACACCGTCGCAGCCCACGACGTACTGTGCGCGAGTGGTGTACGGGCCGCCGGGCCCTTCCACCCCGACGGTGACTCCGTCTTCCTGCTCGGTGACATCGGTGACCCGGTGTCCCCGGCGGATCGACGCCCCACGGTCAAGCGCCACGGCTTGCAGGAGGGATTCGGTCCTGGCCTGGACCAGCGAGAGGGTGAAAGGGAAGGGCGTATCCAGTCGGTTGAAGTCGAGGCGGTGATCCAGCACGCCGAAGTGGCCCGTTGGAATCCTCACGGCTTCGGAGAGGAAAGGCTCCTCGACCCCGCGACTGGCGAGGATCTCGATGGTGCGGGGGTGGATCGTGAGCGCCTTCGACTTCGGATCGGGCTGCGAGCGGGGCTCGAACACCGTCACCGACACGCCGGCCAGACCGAGTTCGGCGGCGAGCCACAGTCCTACGGGTCCGGCACCTGGTGTACGTCGACGCCTTCGCCCCCCTGACCGGCGAGAGCGCCTTCGACCTGCTGCCGTGGCTGCGGGACGCGTTCCTCCCCGGGCAGGGGAAGCCGGAATGGCAGGTCGCCCCCATGTCGTACGGGGCCCTCGGGGTGAACGACCCGGCCGACGTGGCCTGGGCCGACGGGAAGACGACGCCGATCGCCCGCAGGACGCACGAGGAGAAGCTCGAACCCGGCAGTGAGCAGGCCCTCGCGAATCTTGAGGTCACCTACATCCACTGCTCCGGTCAGCCGTTCTTCGGCGACACCGCGCGACGCTGCGCCGAGCGCGGATTCCGGGTGCTCGACTGGCCCGAGTGCGGTCACGCCCCGCTGCTGACCCACCCGAAGAAACTGGCCGCCGAACTGCTGTCGATCGCGGCCTCCCGACCGCGCCCGGTCGGCGGATCCGCCGACCCCGTCGAAATGCCGTGAGAAGCGAGGCCGTCATGACGGTGACACGAACCAACCCCGAGGGCGTCTTCGCCCTTCCCGAACTGATCACCCAGGTGGTGTCCGTCGCAGGCGGAAGCCTGGTGCATCTGTCGGGACAGATCGCGTGGGACGCCCGGGGACAACTGGTCGGCCCCGGCGACCATCTGGCCCAGGCCCGGCAGATCGCCCGGAACCTCGACGCCTGTCTGGCCTCGGTGGGGGCGACCCGTGCCGATGTCGTGTCGGAGACCGTCTATGTGGTCGACTACGAACCCGCGCTCGCACCGGGCATCCTCGGCGCTCTCCGGGCCGGGAACACCCCGCCCGCCAGTACGTTGATCCCCGTGCCCGCACTCGGCTTCGACGGCTATCTGGTCGAGGTGACGGTGGTGGCCGCGGTGCCCGCGCCGGAGCCCGCGACCTTGGCCGGGTGACTCCGGCGGGCCCGCGCTCCGGGCTTCCGATGCCCGGCGGACCCGCCGCCGAGCACGGGCGCCCCGCCGTCCGAGGAAGCCGGCGCCTCCCGGACCGGACCTGCTCCGGGGGCGGCTCAGGACGGAAGGACCGGGAAGTTGGCGCCGAAGACGTTCTCCGGGTCGTAGACGGCCTTGACCTCGCGCAGGCGCCGGAGCGTGTCCGGCGGGTAGACCCGGGCCAGCGCACCGGCGTGGTCATGGGTCTCGAAGCTCAGGTACAGACCGGTCGCGCCCAGCGCGTCCCACGCGGCGTCACCGGACCCGCCGGGCGCGCCGCGCAGCATCGCGGAGAGCGCGAAGTTCTGGTTGCGGTGGGCGTAGGCGGTGGCGTCGGCGGGCGTGTCGTTGACGGCGCCGCCGACCGAGCGGATCTGGAAGTAGCCGGTGTCGCCCTTCTCGAACATCCCCGCCACGGTGGCGGTGACCCGCTCGTCCAGGTGCTCGACCAGGGCCGAGCGCATCCGGTACCCGCCCTCGCCCCGGTGCGCGTTGCGGCCCGAGGTCACCACGCCCGCGTACGGCACCAGCTGCGCCTGCTGCTGGAGCACGGGCGCGATGCCGAGGAAGGGCTCCAGCGCGGCGACCGCGGCGTCCGTGTCGTCGTCGGCCCACATCGCGTACGTCTGGCCGATCATGCGTCCCCCTTGGCGTACGACGGTGAGGAACGGGGTCAGCTCGCGGGGACTCGCCTCGACCAGCTTGCCCCAGGAGCCGAGGAAGGCCGCCGGGTCGGAGGCGTCGTGGGCGAAGACGGCGAGGACCACGTCGCCGACCTCCGCGGCCTCGATGTCGAGCGAGGTGACGACGCCCATGTTGGCGCCGGCGCCCCGCACGGCCCAGAACAGATCGGGCTCGTGCTCGGCGTCCGCGACCACCGTCCGGCCGTCGGCGAGAACGATCTCGACGGCCCGCACATGATCGATGGTGAGCCCGTAGGACCGCGCGAGGAAACCGATGCCGCCGGCGGTCGCGAGACCGCCGACCCCCACGCCCCCGGAGTCCCCGGAGCTGATGGCCAGACCGTGCGGGGCGAGTTTCGCCGCGACCTCTCCCCAGCGCGCGCCCGCCCCGACCCGCACCAGACGGCGCTCCCGGTCCAGGAGCGTGACCTGGTCGAGCCCGCCCAGACCGACGACGATCCCGCCGTCGTTGGTGGAACGCGAGCTGATGCCGTGCCCGCCGCTGCGCACGGAGAGCGGGACGGACTGCGCCCGGGCGTAGCGGATCGCCTCGGCGACCTGGCCGGAGTCGGTGGGACGCAGGACGAGGCCCGGTGACCCGGGCCACAGGTAGGTGGAGCGCACGGAGCCGTAGAGACGGTCCCCGGGCTCGACGGCCCCCTCGGCGAGGGACTCCGGCACCGCCTCGTAGTCGATGCCCTCACGGCGCGCCGCCAGCGCGGCGGCCGGACGGACCCGGCCCCCGGTGGCGGTACCGGCGGCCCCGCGTTCGGCGGCGACCGCCTCCCGCAGGGCGGGCGCGACCTCCTGGCCGAACACGGAGAGGACGCGGGGGTCGTCGGAGCCGAGGATGAAGGTGCTGAAACCGTCGTCCAGGACGAACGGCAACAGTTCCTCCACCCACTGCTCCGGCGGGCCCTGGAGCTGCCCCGTGGAGGGGCCGAAGCCGCCCGTGATGTTGAGCAGCCGCCGGATCTCGCGGGGGTCGCGGCCGGTGCGCACGGCCTCCTCGTCGATGAGGGCGTTGCTCTCGGGCACCGTCGGCGAGCCGAGGTAGCTCAGGCTCGGCAGCCAGCCGTCGGCCTTGGCCCCGACCATGCGGAGGATGCGCGGCTTGTAGGCGCCCAGCCAGATCGGGATGCCATGGGCCGGGGCGGGACCGCGCTTGACCCCGTCCACCGAGTGGAACCGGCCCTGGACGCGCAGCGGTTTACGCTCGTCCGCGTCCCAGATGCCGCGGATGATGTCGATCGCCTCGCCGAGCGCCGTGATGCGCTCGCCGGGCGTCAGGGCGGGCACGCCCATGGCGCTGATGGCGTCCCAGAACGCGCCGGCGCCCAGTCCGAGGCTCACCCGCCCGCCGGAGAGCAGATCGAGGCTGGTGACGGTGCGGGCGAGGACGGCCGGGTTGCGCAGCGGTACGCCGGTGACATTGCTCGCGAGCCGGATGCGCCGGGTGTGCGCGCCGACCCAGCTCATCAGGGTCCAGGTGTCGAGCAGACCGGGGTTGTAGGGGTGGTCCTGGAAGGTGACGAGGTCGAGACCGGCCTCCTCGGAGAGCACGGCGAGATCCACCACGCCCTGTGGGTCGTGGTTGCCGGGAGTGATGAACGAGCCGAATTCCAGCTGGTGCCCGTAGTCGGCCATGATCTCTCCCCTTGAAGGTCGCTGCGCGTCCACCCAATATAGTTGAATGGTAAACGAGCTGACGCCTCGGCCTATGCCCGTCCGGCCCGGTGCGGGTACCGCGAGGCACCCGCACCGGGCCGTGCGCCATGGACCGGGGGAGTGGCCGGCGCTTCCCCGCCCGGTCGCCCCGGGCGGGGCCGCCCCCTCAGCCCGACGCGACGGCGGCGCGGACGGCGGGGACGACCTCCGCCGCGAACCGGCGCACGACATCCGTACCGGAGTGCCCGGACGCGTCCCTGACATGGGTGTTGAACCCGCCAGCGCCGTGTTCCAGCACCGCGCCGACGAGTTCCTCCGTCCACTGCCGCGCCGACCCGCCGGTCCACTTCCCGTCCGGGTCGCGCGGGGAGGCCGTGTCCCGGTCGGTGAGGACACCGCCGAAGTTGAAGTACGAGATCACCTCGGCCGGATCCCGCCCCGCCTCCCGTGCGGCGGCGTCGACGCGCGGCCGGGCGGCACGGTAGCTCTCCGACAGCCAGTCCGCGCCGAAACTGGGGATCCAGCCGTCGGTGAGCCGGCCCGTGATCGCGAGAGCGCGGGGGCCGTTCGCGCCGGTCCAGATCGGCGGCGTGGGCACCGGTGCGGGCACGATCCCGCTGACCCGGTAGAACTGTCCGTCGAAGTCGACGGGGGTCTTGCCGCCGCCGGTGAGCCTCCGGATCAGCAGAATCGCCTCCTCGAACGCGCTCACGGCGTCCCTGGGGCTCAGGGTTCCGCCCCCGAACGCGGAGATGCGCTTCCAGATGCCCCCGGAGCCGAGTCCGAGGACGAACCGGCCCTCGGAGAGGGCGGAGAGCGAGGCGACCGTCCGGGCGAGGACCGGCGCGGGACGCAGCGGCAGATTGGTGACGCCCACATAGCCGGAGATGCGCCGGGTGCGCCCCAGGGCGAAGCCGAGGGCGGAGTACGCCTCGTGGTGGTCGCCCGCGTAAGGGTGGTCCATCACGGAGAACAGGTCGTAGCCGGACTCCTCGGCGACCAGAAGCCGCTCGGTCAGTTCCGCCGGGTGCCCGATCGGGACATTGACGTCCAGTCCGAAGTACGGAGGTCGTTCGAGAGGCATGGTTTCCGCTCCTTGTCCGGTTCGCGTCTGCACGGACGGTCCCCGGCCCGCCCGGGGTCCGGGGACCGTCCGGGTGACCGACGGCCGTACCCGCTGGGTAGCTTCTCCCACTTCGCCTCCGGGCGCCCGCTGTGCGGTGCGGCCCGGACCGCCCCGGCCGGAGGCGGCGACGGGCCGCGTCCGACCCACCCTCCGGGGGCGCTGGATCGACGAACAGGCCGAGCCGGAGCGTGACGGCCACTGGGGCTGGGACGAAACCGACACCGCAGCCGCGCGCACACTCGCCGGCCAACCCGAAGGAGAGGACGCGTGAACATCGTCCACTGGTCGGAGTTCGACCGCGGCGGTCACTTCGCCGCGTGGGAAGAACCCGACCTGTTCACCGACGACATCCGCGTCTTCCTCCAGCCGTTCCGCTGACGATCTGTAGGAAGCCTTCGTCCAACGACGCCTCCCGCGGGCGACGACACACCCGAGAACACGGCCGCAGCGAGATCTTCTCCACAGTGGTCGATCTCCTGACGCCGATGTGGCGGAGTGACCGGTGACGTGCCCCGTAACTCACTCGGCAGCAAGGGCTTTCGTAGAGCAGCCGGATCAGAACGGTTCAAAGCTCGGCTCGACTGGACCGATCTCACCACACTCTGCCAGTTCGTTCAGGTCTTCCGGCTCCAGGAACTCCAAGGCATCCGGGTCGATTCCGTGGTGCGGGTCCACGTCGCGCAGGCGTTTGGCGACGGCGAGTACGAAGTCGGTGAACGATCCGTCGAAGACCTCGGGATCCGCCCCGTTGATGTTCGTGACGATCTTCCAGAGATCCGGGTCCGGGTCACACGGCCAGAAGAAGTGCTCGTCACCGGAATGGTCGTATCCCCAGGAGACGAGGCCGCCCGGAGCGGGGTGGAACCGGAAGGGGTACTCGTCCGGGTCACGTCGCCACGACCGGCCGAACGTTTCATGGATCTCTTGCATCCGATCCAGCAGCGGGCTGGACCCTCGGGGGTGGAAGACCACCAGCTCGCCGCAGATCGCGCCCGTGCCATAGGCGTCAAGGAACGCCTTGAAGTCGCCCGGCAGCGCCGAGCCGACATAGTCCTCGACCTCGGCCCAGTCGTCGGACGACGGCTCTCGGACCGGTGGCGGACCGAACAGTTGCACCAGGTCTTCCAGAACCGCCATACGCCCCACCTGCTCGATCGTCGCTTGTCGGCGGCAAACCTAGGCAGACACGGTTGCGAGGATCAAGGGGGGCGCGATCGGCAGCTACCTCCGCCGAGTCTTCGCACGACGCTGATCGTGGTCCCACACGGTCGCACCCAGGACCGACAACGCTCATCAACCATGACGTTCGTAGATGCCTGCGTCCGATGCGCACTCCTCCGGCCGAGCCGTCCCAGCGAGACCCCCTGATCGGGATCCGCGACAACCTGGTCCATCGGATCGCCGATGCCCGGTGTGTGAGCTGGCGCGGCGAGGTCGAGGGCCTGGACATCGGCCTGACCGGCCGTCCCCACCTCTCCCGTGGAGCGGCGATCCGTGTCCGGCCGACGGGCCGGAGCGCGGGGGAGGCGCGGCACGCCGCAGGAGCAGCGGACCGGACCGCGTGATGAGCCGGCTCGGCAGGGACACGGGACGGGGCTGACGCCTCTCGGTGCACCGCCGTGCGCGTCCGGGGAAGTCCCGGCATCCCGTGCCGGTCTCAGCAGCTTGTTGGAGCGCGCCAGAGCATTTTTGGATCATGCACTCTCCCCAGTGCTCCCACACGCCCGGGTGCGAGCCTCCTTCTCCCCGCTTGCCCACGGGAAGGCTGATCGCGCTGGACATTCATCTCACCCTCTTCAGGAGGCAGTCATGGTTGTTGCCCGTTCCCTGGTCGTCGCCGCTGTTGCCGCAGGACTCCTCACGGCCGCTTCTCCCGCCACGCTCGCCGCGCCGTCGGCGGCGGCCGTGAGCCGGTTCGACGACGGCAGTTTCGAGTACCCGACCGCGCCCGTGAACGCGTTCACGACTTTCTCCGGCGGGCAGTCGATCGGACCGTGGAAGGTCACCGCCGGGACCGTGGACCTCATCGGCGCCGGGTTCTGGCAGGCGGCCGAGGGGGACCAGTCCGTCGATCTCAACGGCGGCGGGTCTGGTGCCGTGGCGCAGACCTTCTCCACGGTCGCCGGGCGGACGTACACGGTCACCTACGCGCTGGCCGCGAACCCGGAAGGCGGCGCGGCGGTGAAGACCGGCAAGGTACTGGTCGACGGGCAGAGCTTCCAGGACTTCTCCTTCGATTCCACGGGGAAGACCCGCGCCGCCATGGGCTATGTGCAACGGCAGGTGACATTCGTGGCCAATGCACCGACGACCACCCTCGGGTTCGCCAGCACCCTGCCCGGCGCCTACGGACCAGTCATCGACGACGTCCGTGTCACCGCGGCCTCGCCATGCTCCTGCACCCCGTGACGGCCCGGCAGTTCTGACCTCCTCTGTCGCCCGCCCCGTCCCCCGCCCGCCGATGGCGTACGGGGGCGGGGCGGAAAGGACCACGGGCGACCGGGGCATCATCGTTCCCTCGCTGCCCCCGCACCTGCGCCCGCGAGCCCGCCGGCCTTCGGAAGCACCGGGTCACCGCCGTCCGGCTGTGACTGAGCGCTTCAGCTGGCCCATGAGCGATCGAGTTGGCCCGACGGAGCGTCCGAACTGGGCCTGCGGCGGCCGACCCCCCATAGGGTGACCGGATGCCAAACCGGCTTGAGGTCAGGGTGTTGCCGCCGGGGTCCCGGTGGGCTGCCCAGTTGTCGCTGTGGATCGACGGCGGGAATGTGGTGGGAAAGGCGGTCGGCCAGGGAGGCCGTGGCCCGTTCGCGGAAGAGGCGCTGCCCGCCAACGGCCACAGCCCGCTGTGGGCGACCGGAGAGGGGCGACGCGTGGTGTTGGGGGAGCCCGAGTGCCCGAGCGGACGCTGCGGCCACCTCACGGTGTTCGTGCAGCGGCACGGGGCCATCGTGGAGTGGTCCGACTGGCAGGTGCCCGGCGACGAAGCGCGTCCCCCGGCATTTCACTTCGACGCTGATCAGTACGACGCCGAAGTGGCCCGAGCTTCGGCAGATCGGTCGTGGCAGTCCGCGGAGTGATCATGCCGCACGGCTCTTACAGGATCGACTACTGAGCGCTGCGGTTGGCCAAGCGGGCCAACCGCAGCGCTCAGTCACACCGGCTCTGGGCTTGGCGCGACAAGCCCCTCCCGCGCGCGGCTCACCACGGAGGAGGCATGCTCCGGCGCACGGGCGAGGATGACCTTCTGCTGCGCCTCGCCGGCACCGGCATCCCGGGCGGCGGACAGTTCCCGAGAGGCCGCGCCCACCGCCGCCACACCTCACCGGGTACGCCGCCCGTTCCAGCGGGCCTGGCAGCCCTCGCGCCGTGAGCGCAGCGAGAGGGAGCGAACCGGCCGGTGCCGCGGACGGTCGCGTTCGTCGACGGCCCGCCGTCGCCCCTCCCCAGGGGACAAGGCGCTGTTTCATGCCTAGCCCACCTAACCGCTCATGCGTCATATTCCGCATAAAACGCTCACGAAAGGCATGCCATGAAGATCGCAGTCATCGGCGGTACCGGACTGATCGGGGCACAGGTCGTCAAGAACCTGAACGCCGCCGGGCACGAGGCCGTGCCGCACTCGCAGTCCACGGGCGTCGACGTCATCAGCGGCCGGGGACTGGACGAGGCGGTGGCGGGAGCCGACGTCGTCGTCAACCTGACGAACTCCCCGACCTTCGACGAAGCCTCCCCGGCCTTCTTCCAGACCTCGATGGACAACCTCCTGGCCGCGGCCCGCAAGGGCGGCGTCGGCCACGTCGTCATCCTCTCGATCGTCGGCACGGACCAGGTGCCGGAGCTGGACTACTACCGCGCCAAGGCGCTCCAGGAGAGCCTCCTCGCCGCCGGGACGATCCCTTACTCGATCGTCCGGGCGACGCAGTTCATGGAGTTCATGGACGCCGTCCTGTCCTGGACCGCCGACGGGGACACCGTCCGGCTGCCCGCCACGCCGATCCAGCCGATCGCCTCCAAGGACGTGGCCGCCGCGGTGGCGGAGGTCGCCGCGGGCACCCCGCTGAACGGCATCCGCAGCATCGCAGGCCCCGAGATCTTCACCCTGGACGAGCTGGGCCGGTTCACCCTGTCCCGCAAGGGCGACCACCGCACCGTCGTCACCGACCCGACCGCCGGCATGTTCGCCGCCGTCAAGGGCGGCGTCCTCACCGACAAGGACGCCCACCTTGCCGCCACTCGCTACGCCGACTGGCTCTCCTGACGTCACCCCTTCCTGCGTGCGCTCCTCTCAGCCCGGCAGTCTTTCGTCGTGCTCGCTGCTCGCTGCTCGCTGGGCGGCGGCCTGCGTTGGACTGGGATCCGGCCCCGATCTCCCGATTCCGGTCGGGCGGTCCTGGACAGCCACTGCCCCACAGAATGGAGACGGTTCACCGACGCGGCAGCGCGGCAGCCTGATCCTCAGCGGAAGGCCGACTGGCCCGTGAGCACCTCCCCCAGGACGAGGGTGTGCATCTCGACCGTGCCCTCGTAGGTGAACACGGACTCCAGGTTGTTCTGGTGGCGGACGACGGGGTACTCCGGCGAGATGCCGTTGGCCCCGAGGTTGGTGCGGGCGGTGCGGCAGATCTCGATGGCCTCGCGGACGTTGTCGACCTTGCCGATGGAGATCTGCTCAGGACGCAGCCGGCCCGCGTCCTTGCGGCGCCCGAGGTGGTGCGCGAGCAGGTAGCCCTTGACGTACTCCAGAGACATGTCGGCGAGCTGTGGTCACCGACAGGGGTGTCCGACGGTGGGCCGCCCGATGAAGCCCGACTCACAGTAGCCGTGAACCGCCCCATCGGCGGTCGGCGGTGCCAGGAGGGATGCCATCGGCGCCTTCGTTCCGTCAGCGGGCGACGAACCCGAGATGTGTGATGCTGGCAGCCACACTCGCCACCTTCACCTCCACGACGACCTCGCCCCTCGTCCATTTCGTCGTCGAGTCGTCAGGCGCACCCAGTGTCTCCAGGAAGGCCCCCGGCAGCCGCTCACGGTCCTTCGCCTCTGGGTAGAAGGCCACCAGGCACAGTCGGCCACGGTCGTTGAAGGCGTACTGGGTGGGCATCACGATCCCGCAGAACGATTCCGGTCCCCGGCCGGTGACCCACCACTCGCCGTTCTCCTGCTTGGCACCGGGGAACCGCGCCTGGAACTGCGAAACCGTGTCTCCCCACGCCAGGCCGTTCCAGCCTCTTTCGATCGCGCCGGGATGCGAGACGGTCGGCGGTTCGTCGACTGTTTCGCGCCGAAGGGTGGGGATGAGGCGCGAAAGGCCACGGCGCTGCTTCCTCGTCCCCGGCGCCTCGACCTCACTGATCCCGGCGCCATCGATCTCGACGTCACTGATCATGGCTGTGAGAGGTTGTGGCAGCCAGTCCTCGCCCGTGTCAGCTCTGGCGAACGTGTCCAGTATCTCGGCCACCGCCGGCCGAGCGGTCGGTTCTTTGGACAGACAGGCTGCCACCAGACCGCGTATCTCGTTGTCGACGAGCGACAGATCGGGAGTCTCCTGAACAACCCGGTACAGCACGGCGGCAGGATGCCCATCGCCGAACGGAACAGCGCCGGTTGAGGCGAAGGCCAGTACTGCTCCCAGCGAGAACACGTCGCTGGCGGGACTGATCTCGGTGTCACCGCGCGCCTGTTCCGGGGACATGTACGCGGGGGTTCCGGAAATGACGCCGGTGGCCGTCTGAGAAGTGGCCTCCAGTGCGCGGGCGATACCGAAATCGATGATCCGTGGCCCATCGGCGGCCAGGATGACGTTGCCCGGCTTCAGATCGCGGTGGACCAAGGCGCAGTCGTGGATGGCGATCAACCCCTCGGCCAGTCCCGCCGCCAGCACCCGCAGCGCCTTGGCCGGCAGCGCGCCGTGCTCGGCGACCGCCGTATGCAGCGAGGGCCCCGGCACGTAGGCACTGACGAGCCAGGGGCGTTCCGCGTACGGGTCGGCGTCGACGACCTGAGCGGTGAAGAACCCGCCCACTCGCCTGGCCGCTTGCACCTCGCGGGCGAAGCTCCGCCGGAACCCCGCGTCCGATCCGTACTCCGGGCGGATCAGCTTCACGGCTACGGGCCGACCACCTGCGGAGTATCCGAGGAAGACCTCACCCATGCCACCGGCGCCCAGTCGGCCCACCAGCCGGTAACCGCCCACTCGATCCGGGTCGCTCGGCTGTAGAGCTTTCATCGGGACTCCCCGTCATCGGCCAACATCCCCTGGAATGAATCTTTTCAGATGAGAATGATCCGTGCACGGAGTCGACGGCGATCTCGAGTGTCCGCCCGGACACGTCAGGACGCCTTTTCGGCACTCCCGGTGGCGGAGGAGTCTCGTTTCCCGCCAGTCAATGATCAACGAACCCGCGCACGACGGGAGATGAGGCGCTCAGGAAAGCCCTGGGGTCGGCCGTGGATTCGTGCCCGTACAAGGCTCGTGCCCGTACGAGGCGGCGAGACACCGGAGCGACGGGACTGAGGACGACGAGAGCCGCCCCACGGCCCTGGCGAGGCAGTGGGGCGGGGAGGCCGGTCGTTCCGGTCAGCAGACCCGGATGCCGTCTGCCTTGTCGTTGTTGGCGGCGCCGACGTACGAACTCGCCGACGGGGCTGTAGAGGTCCACAGCAGAGCCCAGGAGCTGCCCGTCCAGTTGTAGACCCAGGTTCGGGTACCGGTCGTCTGGTTGTTGTGCCAGGACGAGGTCTGGTCGTTGAAGCCCCAGTTGGCGAGGTTCTCGAAGGTGCAGTCCGACCAGGTCAGGCGTCGCCCGTCCCAGTTGGAGTGTTGGTACAGACACGTCCAGGTGTAGCTGCAGTTGGGCGTGCCGAGCGCTGCGGCGGGCTCGCCGACCGCCCTGGCCCGTTTCTCGCCCGGGAGCGGGATGGTCATGATGGCTTTGCCGCCGCGCCATGACATCTGATTGACACCGATCTGCTTCCCGCCGGGAGTGGCGGCGAGTTGTTCGTCGATCTGTTTCTGCAGGCCCGCGACATCGCTCTTGCTCAGCCCTGCCCGCTTGGCCTGGGAGGCGATGGTGGACTGGAGCGCGGTCGGCTCGGCTGAGGACGCCGAAGTCGGTCCGGCAAGGCCCAGGACTGCCATTGCTCCCGCGCTGACCGCGATGACGAACTTGCTTCTCGTGCGCATAGGAAACTCGGTCCCTTCTGATCACGAAAGTCTGGTGTCGTGCGGAGCGACGCGAACGCTAGGCGACGGGCGGGGCTCGGGCCAGGGCATTTTCCGGTCGTCCGGCGACTGGCTTGTTCGGCCTTCCAGGCGTGGCTCTGCGGCGGTCGTTCGACGGACCGTCGGCCCCAGCTCGAGGAGAGCTTCCTCGGAGCGTCAGGAGCCGGAACGAGGGGAGGGACAGAGGCGTCGTGCCCCGAACCGGCACTCCTGCCGGAGCGCTGGCCCGTGGTTTCGGTGCCATCCTCGGAAGAAAGGACGGAGGAGCGGGGACGGTACCCACAGCAGGCCCGGCGGCGGACTGTTCGCGTGCGGTGTTCTCGTGGCGGTCATCGGAGGAGTCGTACACAGCGGTACTACTCAACCGCGGCCCCCACACCATCACCGTCCTCGCCGTCGGCGGGACGACCGTCGAAACCGGTCGCCGAGACGTGCGCGGGCGGCGCGGAACTCCGACATCGTCGCCGCCCTTCGCCGCGACCCTGCCACCGGCCTGCTCGCGGCCGTGATCGAAGCCTTCCGGGCCGGCGTCCCCACCTGTGTGATCGCCGCTCGCCTGTGATCCCTGGGTTCATAGGGGGGTGACGGTGCGTCTGGCCCGGCCGGTTGTTCGTGGATTGTTGATAGCGGTGGAGGGGTGTTGGTGATGGTGTCCGGCATGTGAAAGGGCTGGTGCGGGTCTGTTCCGGTCAGCGACTTGCTGTGTCGTCAGGCTACGCCGGTTGTGTCGGTGTGTGCGGGTTTATGTCGTTGCCGGCGGTGCTCCGGTCCAGTACAGGGCGGTGTCGATGTCGCGGGCTGTCCAGCCGTCCGCGCGGGCTCCGCCGTGGTGGTGGAGGAGGTCGTCGAGGAGTTGGAGGTAGCGGCCGTAGCGTCCCGGGGCGGGGGAGAGGGTGAGGCCGAGGGTGTCGATGGCGTGCTGGACGCGTCGGTCGTAGACGGCCATCCGCTGGGGTGCTGCTGCGGTCAGGACGGCTGAGGCGAGGGCGTCGCCGGTGCGAAAACCGGGCAGTTCGGCGATGATGCCGCGTCCTGTGCGGGCGGCATCGCCGCGCGGCACCGTGGTGTCGCGGACTGCGGTGACGGCTCGTTCGGTAACGGCCCGCACGTGGGTGTCGGGCTGGGACATGAGGTCTGTCACCCAACGGGTTTGTGCGGAGAGCCGTTTCCAGACGACCAAGGCCGCGACGTCCGTCTTGCCGAGGCTGCCGGTGTGCTCGGTTCGCTGCGCGACTTCGTGGAGGACCTCGTCGTAGTGGGGTGAGACTCCGGCCAGGTAGCCGGCACGGGCGGGTATCAGGACGTCCCACACCTGGTCGCAGAGAGCAGCGAACTCTTCACCAGGTGCGGCTTCCGTGGCGTCTTCCATGCCGGCATTATGCCGTTCCGGCCGGTTGGCGGGTGCGGTTGTGCTGCTTGGCGAGGTGGTCGTGCTGGATGGCTTCGAGTGAGTTCTTGGTGACGCGTTCGGTGCCGTCGCAGATGGCGGTGATCGCGGCTTGGCGGATGAGGCGGGCGAGGGCTATCCAGGTGCGTCGCCGTCAACCACGACCTGTTGGCCCCTCAGAGCCTCCACCAACTGCGGCCGGTCGGCGATGTCCGGGTGGATCAACTCCACCTCCATGAGCCGCTTCTCATCCTTCTCCAGCAAGCTGCGCCTGCTCGACCAGGATCTGTACGTTGTCGGAACACCCGGTTTCGAGAGCTGCAACGTGACCACGGCGACCGTGAAGTGCGACATCAGGTAGTCCCGTAGCAGCACGCATCGTGCCGGGGTATCGGCAGAGTGCCAGTGGGGGTGGCTGTGGGCCGCCTCCCTGAGTATGAGAAGAGGACAGATGAATGACGGAATAGCATGGCTGGCCCTCGAGGACATCTCCTGGCCGGGGTACTGCGTCACCCTGGCCCGAGGCGTGGAGCCTGACGAACTGGTACGGCGTCTCGCACGCGATCAGGCCCCCGTGGAACTGGGTGACCACAGCGCCGAGGACCTGAGCGGCTTCCTGGCCCGGCGAGACTGGGACCGCGGCTGGGACGACAGCGTCGCCGTGCGCTACGGCACGGACGGGGACCTGTCCTTCGCCGTGGCATACGGGGACTGGCCCGGGAACATGGGGCCCGGCTACGCCGACGGCCTGTCCGTTCAAGACGATCACGTGTTCCAGCTCTACTACGAAACGCAGAATCCAAAACTGCCGCCGCCGGAGTTCGGCTACTTGCAAGACGGTGTCTATATGTGCGGCTTCCAGATGTACATGCACACCTGGTCGCACGAGATCACCGGTCTCCGCCCGGACCTGCTCAGTGACGCCGTCCAGGCCGCGGGCATCCCGACCGAGGACAATAGGGACACGGCTCACGTCAACTCCCTCGCCGTCGTGGAGAAGACGTTCCGCCTGTCCCTGCCTCGCGACCAGGTGCTGCACCAGGCCATACCCGCGGCCCTGGTCAAGGGCCAGACGCCGACGTGAAGAACAGAAGCTCCATCAGCGAGAATGGGCGTGGCCCCGAGCGCAGTGTCCCGCTCGGGACCGGACGGGAACGCAGCCACGGTTTCCAGAAAGTAGATCCGGCTGCCACGCCGGATACGCAACCTGCTCCGGTCCCCGTTCCGTCCAGCTGGTGCGAGGGCGGGCAGGCCGTCAGCACACCGCACCAGGGATACCGAGCTGGAGGGAGTGAGGTGGTCGACGACCGGTTCACAGCCTCCGCGCCGCAGTCTGCCCATCCGGGTCCAGGCTGTGCGCCGCTGCCAGCGGCATCGTGGTCACAGCTTGGTGCACACAGCTTGGTGCACACAGCGTCTACCGGGCTACGGCTCCTCAGGCTCTCTGTCCCGTACCGGCTCCCGCTGCCAGCGCAAGATCAGGGTGTCGAAGGCTCCTGAGCCGTGATACGTGGACGGTGTCGGAATCTCGTTCGTGGAGTACCTCGACCAGGCCGCTCTGGGGTCCCGCGCGGGACTGCGGCGGAGCGTGAGGGTGTCGGTTGAGTGGTGCTGTACGGGTATGGACGGGGCGTATGCCGGGTACGGGGGTATGACCACGTCGGGGTCGCCGCGCCGTTCTGTGCTGCCGTTCGTCACCGCTACCGTGACGCCGATGATGATCAGCGCGAGCCCCGGTGCGGTCGCCGGCTTGATGCCCTGGTCCATCAGCAGCCACGCGGCGAGCGCGGCCACGGGCGTCTCCAGCAAGAGGAGGACGCTCGTCGTTGTCGCCGAGGTCCTGCCGAGGACGAAGTTCAGCGATCCGAGCCCCAGGATCTGGGGAAGGATGAGTAGCCCGAGCAGCGACAGCTGGGTGGATCTGTCGAAACCCGTCATGGGGATGCCGGCCAGCCAGCAGACACCGAAGAGCTGTACACCGCAGACCAGTGACGTGAACGCCGAGTACAGGGGGGTGCTGACGTCCGCGCGGCACTTCTCGCTCAGGGCCGTGTACCCGGCCTGAGCGATCGCCCCGAGGATGGCGAGCAGATTGCCCATCAGTGCCGTACCGCCGGACTCGATGTCCAGGCCCGCTGCGGTGGCCGCCCCCACCACGGCGAGTGTGAGGCCCGCCTTGGCCCTGCGGGGCGTCCGAACTCCCTGGAGCGAGGCGATGAGGGCCTGCCAGACGGGCTGGGTGGCCACCAGTGCCGTGGCCATGGCGACCGAGGTCATCCGGGTGCTCGTCATGAAGGACGCGAAGTGGAGCGTGAGCGAGGTCGCCGCGAGGAAGCCGAACATCAGGGGCCGCCACTGTTCCCGGCGTAGGAGTCTGCGTTCGCCGCGCGTCACCCGTGCCACCTCGCGGCGGCGCAGCAGCAAGAGGAGCGGCCCGAGCACGGCGAAGCCCAGGCAGTTGCGCCAGAATGCCATGGCCAGGGGCGAGGCGGAGGCGTAGGCGGTGAGCGGGGCCGTCGCGGAGATGGAGACGATCGTGACTGCCATGGCCGCTGCGGAGAGCGGGTCGAACCTGGATCTCACGTACTCGTACCTTGTGTGTTCTGTGGGCGGTGGTCCCAACTTCAAGGGTTTGTACGGGAGTCCGGCAAGAGTTCAGAGGCCGGTCGGCCCTGCAGGACAGGAATCGTGCCCTAAAGATCCGTGGCGATTGGCCCCTGTGAACGGAGCGCTGCGGTGAGTGGGTCCCTTTCTCGTGGTGTGTGGGGTTGTGGGGGGTGTGTTGTGTGTTTAGTTGTTGGGTCTTTGTCGGGGTGGTTTCCAGTGGGTGCGGCTCCGGGTTGCTGTGGTGCCGAGGAGGGCGCATAGGGCGGTCGCGGCGGCGTAGATGACGGTGTATCGGTCTGCTGCGGCGAGTGTGCTGACTGCTAGTGTTCCTGCGGCGCTGCCGAGGAAGAGGGCTCCTGCGAAGAGTGAGATGACGAGGGAGCGGGCTGGTGGCAGTACTTCGGTGGCCCATGTCTGGAGCGTCGAGTGCATTGCTGCCCAGGCGATGCCGAGGAGCGCGGCGCCTGCGAGTGCCGCGCTGGGGGTGCGGGAGGCTGCTATCAGGGCGCAGGCCAGTGTGGCTGCGGCGGCGCCTAGTGCGATGAGGCGTGCGGGGTGGGTGCGGGCGGACAGTGCGCCGATTATCGGGGCGGCGAGGAGTACGGCGCCGCCGTATGCTGCTGTCACTGCGCCCGCTGTTGCGGGGCTGGCGCCTGCGGCTTCGATGGCGGGCGGGAGCAGTGTGAGCGCGCCGAGGAGTGCCGCGCCTTCGGTGAAGGCGAATGCGAGTATGAGCAGGGCCGGTCTGGAGCGTGCTATGGCGGCCCATGGTGCGAGGGCCGGCTGGTTGGACCGGAGGCGGGGCGGTTCGTCCATGCGGCGCAGGGCGATCACCAGCAACAGCGCCCCGGCCCCCGTCACCAGGAACGGAATACGCCACGAGGTGTACTGCGCCAGGACTCCCGCACACGCCGAGGCGAGCGCGGTGCCCACGGCCACACCGGTCATCAGCCCGGTGATCTCCCGTTGCCGCAGCCGTGCCGGGACGGTGTCCCCGAGGTAGATGAGAGCGGCCGGGATGGCGGCGCTGAAGCAGGCGCCGGCCAGACCGCGCGCCACACCCCACGACCACGCGGACGTGGCGAACGTACCGGCGACTGTGGTGACGGCGGCCAGGAACAGGGTGAGGCGCATCGTCCGCACCAGCCCGAGCCGGTCGGACACCAGCCCCCACACCGGCTGCATCAGACCGTAGGCCAGGAAGTAGACTCCGGCCGCGTTCACCACGGACACCAGCGAGGCGTCGAACGCCTTGGCGACGGCGAGCAGTATCGGCGGCATCGCGAACCGGTCGAAGGTACTGACGAAGGCGGTACCGCGCAGCAACAGCCGCGCCTGCCCGGTCGGCGGCGTCGGTCCGGTCATCCGGCGCCCGCCCGGCCGGTCGCCGCCCCCGTGGGGTCCGGCGTTTCCATGAGGTCCCGCGCGTCCCCGGAATCCCGCGCCCAGGCCGCCGCGCCGACGGCCGCCGTACCGCGCTCCCCGGTGACGGCGGGACGGCGGACGCGCCGCGGCTCCGGTTTCCGGTGTGCCCGTGCGCCGGGCGTCCGCGGCCCCCGGGCGCGCTCCGCAGGACGGAGCGCGCCGATGGGGCCGGCGGGGGCCGGACCGGAATGGCGGTTCATCCGGATCCACGCGACCGGGGAGCGCCCGCCGCGGTCCCACCGGGCGCCTCGTCGGCCGTCCCGGTGACCACTGTCGTGGTCCCTGCGCCGCCGAAGTACATCTGCGCGAGGTCGGCGTCGGCCAGCAACTCTCCGGTGGGGCGCTGCGCGACGACCCGGCCGCTCTCCATGACGATGCCGTCGGTGGCCATCCGCATCCCGAAGCGGACGTTCTGTTCCACGATCAGGATCGTCTTGCCGCTCTCCTGCAGCAGGGTCACCGAGTCATGGATGATCTTCAGCGCCTTGGGGTCGAGTCCGACGGAGGGCTCGTCGAGCAGCAGGAGCACCGGATCGAGCATCAGGGACCGGGCGAACTCCACCATCCGGCGCTGGCCGCCGGAGAGATTGCCCGCCTTGTCCCCGGCGCGCTCGGCGACGATCGGGAACAACTCGGCCACCTGCTGGTACCGCTTGCGGACCAGGGCGCGGTCCCGGCGGATGATGTAGCCGCCGAGGAGGACGTTCTCCCGTACGGACAGACCGGGGAAGAGGGCGTTGGCCTGGGGTACCTGGGAGATGCCGCTGCGGAGGATCTCCTCGGGGGCGCACTGGTCGATCCGCTTGTCCAGCAGGGTGACTTCGCCGAGCCGGGGGCTCAGCAACCCGCTGACCGTCCGCAGCACGGTTGACTTGCCGGCCCCGTTGGGCCCGACGATACAGGCGACGGATCCGCGCTCGACCACGATGTCGACGCCCTGGAGCACATCGCCGCCGCCGTATCCGGCCACCACGCCACTCAGTCGCAGCATCACCGCACTCCTTCCGGTTCGGGCTGGTAGTCGTCGCCGAGATACGCCTCCAGTACGGCCGGGTCGCGCTGGATCTCCTCCGGCGTCCCGGTCGCCATCGTCCTGCCGCGGGCGAGGACGTGGACGGGTTCGCACAGGCCCATGATGAAGGGCATGTTGTGTTCGACGATGAGGAAGGTCTTGCCGTAGGAGTTGAGTTCCCGGATCATCTCGCCGATCCGTTCGATCAGCACCGGGTTGATGCCGCCGGCCGGTTCGTCGAGCATGATCAGCTTCGGGTCGAGCATCAGGATCTGTGCCAGTTCGACCAGCTTCTGCTGGCCGTAGGAGAGCGCCGCGGCCGGCTGGTCCTTGAACGCGCGCATGCCCACGAACTCCAGCAGCTCCTCGGCTGCTCTGGCCTCGGGGCCGCTGACCGCGATACGGCCCAGGCCCTTGAGGGAGTGCGACCGCTGGGGGGCGACCACATTCTCCAGCACGGTCATGGCGGGGAACAGCCGGGTGATCTGGAAGGTGCGTCCCAGTCCGCGGTGGGCCCGTTCCCAGGAAGGCAGTCTCTCCACGCGGGCGCCGTCGAAGATGATCTCCCCGGCGTCGGGGTGGATGGTGTGGTCGATGAGGTTGAAGACGGTCGTCTTTCCGGAGCCGTTGGGGCCGATCAGGCCGGTGATGGAGCCCTCGGGGACGGCGAAGGAGCAGCCGTCCACCGCCTGGACTCCGCCGAAGTGCTTGACGAGGCCGCGTACTTCGAGCAGCGGACGGTCCGGCTCGGGCCGGATCCGGGGCTCGACGCGGCTGGTCAGCGAGGCGGGCAGGGTGCCGCTGGTGTCGATGCGCGCTCCGACCAGCCCGGCGGTGCCGGCGGTTTTGCGCCGGTTGAGGAGGGCCTGGAGGGAGGGGAGGATTCCCTGGGGCAGGAACATGACGACGAGGACGAGGAGTCCGCCGAAGAGGAGGAGGCGGCTGTTGCCTCCGCCGAGGTCGTTGTTGGCGATTTCGTTGAGGGGTTCGATGATGAAGGCGCCGAGGACGGGGCCCCAGAGGGTGCCTTTGCCGCCGATCAGCAGGGAGAGGACGATCTGGACGCTGATGAGGATGTTGAACATGCCCAGCGGGTCGATGAAGGTGAGGTAGTAGCCGTACACGGCGCCGGCCATGCCGACCAGGACGCTGCTGGCGGCGAAGGCGAGGACTTTCTGGACGGGCAGGTTGATCCCGATGGTGGCGGCGCGGGTCTCGTCTTCGCGGATGGCGATGAGGCCCATGCCGAGTTTGGTGCGCCGGATCCACCAGGTCATCAGCAGTTGCAGGGCCAGGATCGCCACCAGCGCGTAGTAGAACGGCCAGTTGACCAGGTCCGGGTCCCAGTCGGGCAGCGGGAGGGTGAGTCCGGCGGTGCTGTTGGTCAGCCCGTCCCAGTTGATCGCGATCACCTGGACCAGGGACAGGAACGCGACCGTGATGATGACGAACGACGGGCCTCGGGAGCGCAGGGAGACCAGGCCGAGGAGTACGGCGACGGCCGCGGAGACCACGCCTGCGACGGGCACCCACAGCCAGGGCGTCACGGAGTCGACCTTGGTCGCCAGCACCCCGATCGTATAGCCGCCGAGTCCGATGAACGCGCCCTGGCCCAGGGAGACATACCCGGCGAACCCGGTGATGAGATTGAGCCCGCTCGCTCCGACCGCGAAGACGAGGGACAGGATGATCATGTTCTGGTAGTAGGCGTCGTCGGACAGGACGGGGAACAGCACCAGGGCCAGGCCCGCGATCACGGGCAGCAGGCGCGCGGTCCACACGGCGGACGCGGCCGGGGGAGCGGGGGTGGTGGTCATGCGGTGCTCACATCCTGGCGGAGGCGGGATCCGAGGATTCCCTGGGGCCTGAAGAGGAGTACGGCGAAGACGACGGCGTAGGGCACGGCGGTGGCCCAGGAGGTGGAGACATAGGACGCGGTGAAGGTCTCCGCGAGTCCGAACAGGACCGCGCCGATCATCGCGCCGTTCAGACTGCCCATCCCGCCCAGCACCACGATGGCCAGCAGCCGGGCGATCCACGCGTAGTGGGACCCGGCCACGAAGGGATACAGCACACCGGTGATCGCGCCGCCCGCGCCCGCGGCGGCGATGCCCAGCGCGAAGACCAGCGCGGCCACCGACGCCACCTTGATCCCGACCAGCTCGGCGCCCGCGGGATTGGTCGCGGCTGCCCGGATCGCCCGGCCGAGCCAGGTCTTGGTGAGGACGAGGCCGAGGGCGGTGAGGACGGCCACCGCGACGAGTCCCCCGTACACCTGTGCCTTGGGAAGGAAGACGGAGCCGATGGCGAACGACTCATCGGCGTAGGACGGCCTGATCGCCATGGAGTTGTTGCCCCACACCATGCCCATGACGGCCTCGATGACCAGGGCCAGTCCGAAGGTGAGCAGGACGGTGGAGGCCATGGGCGCGTTCCGGATGGGCCGGACCGCGACGTTGTAGGTGAGCCATCCGATGGCGAAGATCACCGGTGTGGTGATGAGGATGCCCAGCAGCGGGTCGATGCCGAATTCCTTCCAGACCGTATAGGTCAGGAAGGCGGCGAGGACGAGGAAGGCGCCGTGGGCGATGTTGATGACCCGCATGACCCCGAAGATCAGGGTGAGGCCGCTGGCCGTGAGGGCGTAGACGCCGCCGAGGAGTGTGCCCAGGGCCAGAGTCTGGAGGAGTTCCGTCATCGGCCCGCACCCTTCGGACGCCAGCCCTCGACGATACGGTCGCTGGTGGCGGCCTCCTGGGGCAGGATGATCTCGGTCTTCCCGTTCTGCCACTGGCCGACGAGGAATTCGCCCTTGGGGCTGCCGTCGGCGTTCCAGGACAGTTCGCCCAGGACCGTCTCCACGGAGTTCTTCCGCAGCCACTCGGCCAGCTTGTCCTGGTCGTCGATGCTGCCCACCGCCTTGACGGCGGCTTCCAGGACCTGGCCGGCGGCAAAGGCGTCGGCGGCGTCCTCGGTCGGCTCCGCGTTGAACATGTCGCGGTACTCGGCGACGAACTCCTTGTTGCCCGGGGTCTTCGCGGAGGGGACGTGGCTGATCGCGTACATGATGCCCTCGGTGTTGGCCGCCCCGATGCCGTCGGCGTACTGCTTGCCCATCGAGGGCGCCGTGGTCTGGTAGAACCACTTCAGCGACATGTTCGCCTTGCCCATCGAGCGCACCAGGCCGATGCCGTCCTCGAAGATGGCGCCCTGCACCACGAGATCGGGCTTGGCGGCCTTCATCCGGGTGACGATGGTGTCGAAATTCTTGGTATCGGGCGCGTAGGTGGTCGAGTAGACCGTCTTGATCCCCGCTTTTTCGAGGATCTTCCGGATGCCCTCGACGTTCGGCTTGGCGAAGGGGTCGTCCAGCATCGGATACGCCGCTGTCGCGGGCCGTTTGTCCGCGGGCAGTTTCGCGAGCCACTCGGCGAATGCGATGCCCTGCCTGTCCGCCGTTCCCTGCTGGCTGTAGAACAAGTACTTGAATTTGCGGTTGAACATCTCGGGCGATCCGCCGGCGGGCTCGACGAAGAGCATCTTGTTCCGTTCGGCGACGGCCGACGCGGGCAGATTCAGCAGCGAGGAGAAGCTGCCCAGCAGCAGATCGACCTTGTCGCGGCTGACCAGGGCGTTGTAGTCGGAGACCACGGTGTTCTGGTTGGAGGCGTCGTCTTTGACGACGAGTTCCACCTCGCGTCCCAGCAGGCCGCCGCCCTCGTTCACCATCGACTGCCAGACCTCGTAACCTCGCTTGGCCTCGGTGCCCGGCTGGGAGAACTGGCCGGTCAGCGGCAGGGATGTGCCCACCCGGGCCTTGCCGTCGGCGGCGGCGTCACCACCACCACCGCCACAGGCGGTGGCCGTCACCAGCGTCACGGCGGCGGCGAGAACAGCCGCTCTGCCTCGGGTCATACGTGGGTTCCGCCTCATCGGGCCTCCCGGATCACGATCGTGTGCGTCGGCGCCGGCACGGATGGCGCGCCGGCACGGCGGGGACAGGGGTGGGAAAGGTGGGAAAGCGTGGGGGCTGGGGGACAAGCGCGGGGAGCGCGCGTGGGGTCCGGTGCGTTGCCGGGCCGTGTGGGCGCGCCGCCGCGTCCGGTCCGTACGGCGGTACGGGGCCGGTCCGTTCTGTCCGGAGCCGGCGTGCGGTGTTCACGGCGGGCGGCGGGCGCTCGGGGTCTGCCGGTGCCCGCGCGGATGCGGCGGTGGCCGTCGGCGGGGCGGTGACCGGTCTGGGCGGACCGGCGGTGCGCGGTGGTGCGTAGGGGGCGGGGGCGGGTGGTGCGGGGCGGGGCTTACGGTCTGTCAGCCGGACGGGGTCCGGCGGGCTTCCCGCAGGCGGTCGCCGGTGTCCGGGGTGTGCTCGCCGCTGTGCGCCGGCCTGCCCCCGCTAGTGCGGTGACCGGAGACGTTCACCGGCCCGCGGCGCCCTGCACGGCACTTCTCCCCCCGGGGCCCTGCGGGCGCGGGGCTGCCCCCGTGCGGTGTTGCCGGGCCGCGCGAGTGAGGCGGGTACGGGCTGCGGGCCTCCGCCTCGCGCCGCACCGGACGCCGCGGGCCCACGGCAGACCTTTCCGGCTGCAGCGCCCGAGGGCCGGGCTTCCGAACGCCGGCGTGCGGGTGCACCCGTCCGCCCGGTACCCGGGATCCTCCTTCTCCGGCTGGAAGCCGGCGGGATCCGCCCCCGTCGTCCGGTCCTGTCCGGTTTCGGTGAGGACGGGCACCCGGTTCCGGAGCGGCACCGGCGGCCTCGGGGAGCCGGCCCGGGGCCCGGTGGCCCGGGACGCCGGACCGGGCCGGGCCGCGGCGGGTGCGGGCGCGCGGGCGGCGCGCCGTCGCCCCGGCGGCCGGGGGCGGAGAAGTCCCCGGCGGAGAAGTCCCCGGCGGAGGAGTTTCTGACGTTCTCCTGGTGCGCGCCGGACTGAGGCGGGGGCGGGAAGTCCTGCGGCGGCATGTCACGACCTCCGTTGCGCGTGCCGGGTGCTGGGGTGACGGTCCGGGTGCCGGTGGTGCGGTGCGGTGATCCGCGGCGGGCCGCGGTGAGCCGGGAGGGGCCGGCGGGCGCGCCGGGCGTGCCCTGCGGGAAACCGGAGCCGGCAGGAACGTACGCGGCTCTGATGCAGACCTCATCGGTGATCCCTCCACTAGGGAGCGGTGCGTGCGGTGAACCTAGCCGTTGTATCCACTCGGTGCAATACCTTCGGCGAATCCCGGAAGAATGGGGCCGGTTGAGCTTCGGATCGGATACAACTCGGGGCTCTTGATGCCCGAACGGTTCCCCTTCCATGCCTGCGGAAGGGGGGCGTCCCACGCAGTGAGACCGCTCGATGGGGTCACGGGGGCGGGGCCGTGCCCCCTGGTGGGACGGCGTCGTCCCCGGCGGATGCGTTCCGGGCGCGGCGGGATACGGTGCCGCCTGCCGGACGGCCGCCCTTGGGGGGGGGCGGTGGCGGGGCGGGCGGAAAAAAGGGGGAGGGTGGTGGCCGCCGGGGCGGTGGCGGGGCGGGCGGAGAAGGGGGCTGGGGAACCGCGGACGCTGCGCGATCGGGTCCGCAGCCGGCCGGTCGGCCGCCGGTCCGTTCCGGGCGGCAGGGTCACGGAAGCCTGTTCACGTGAACTAACACGGCCCGGAACAACCGGATGTGATAGGACGTCAGATCTGTTGGGCGGCTGCGCGGCGGTCTTGCCCGATCCCGGCGCGGCACGTGAACTGGAGACAGGGGGTGCGGCCCCTGCTGGCACTGCGGAACATGGCCGTCCACGACGTGCTCTTCCTCCACCACCGCAGCGAGTTCTTCGCCGAGTACGCAAGGCGCTTCAGCTCCCGCTACGAACGCGACGCGGTGGCCGACCCGCTGCTGCGGAACACCTACCGGGAGGCGCTCGCGCGGCATACGCCGAGCGCGTCCGGCACCGCATCCCGCCCGACGAACGGAGACATGGAATGAGGCAGTTCGACCAGCGCTTCGAGGACTACATGCGCGGCCACACCAGCGAGGCGAGCCGCTGGATGCACGTGGCGGGGATGGTCACGGCGGTGGGCGCCGCGGGCCTGGCCGGACGGCGTCGCCGCCCCAAGCTGCTGTGGGCCGTTCCCGGCGCGTTCTTCGGCTTCGCCTGGAGCGGCCACTTCATTTTCGAGAGGAACCTGCCCGTCGGCTTCACCGACCCCGGCGCGGCGTTCTCCGGCGACCTGAAGATGATCTTCATGATGCTGAGCGGGCGCAACGCCGAGCTGAAGGAACTGGTCGAGCGGCTGCAACGGCCCTCGTCGCCCGAAGCCACGGCGGCATGACAGGCAGCCCTGTGCAGCGGACCAGGGGCCGGACAGCGGATCGGGGGCGCGACAGCGGATCGGGGGCGGGCCTGTCGGAGTTCCCGGTCCTGCGGGCTCACCGGGGGACCTGCCCGGCGAGCCCGGTCCGGTCATGAGGACCGGAGGGAGAACCCGGGGTGCGGCAGGAGCGGGAGCCGGAGGACCCGGCCGGGGTCTGGACGCTGCTGGAGGAGGACCGGGAGCGCCTGCGGAACACGCCGGGGCGAACCGGTCGGGGTCCGCGCTGACGCCGGAGTCCTTTGAGGCGGAGGCCCGGTTCCCCGAGGACGCCGGGGGATCCCGGCGCCGGCTCCGCCGTACGTCGCCCGGCAGGTGAGGGTGCCCGCGGAGGAGGTCCGGCCGGAGCCGCCCGCCCCGGGACAGGCCGCCCGACCGCCGAACGGGTCCCGGGGCAGGCGGCGGCGCTGCTGGGACAGCGCGAGGACGACGACGCGGCTGAGGACGCGGCCCGCTGATGCCCCGCCCCGCCCGCCCGCCCCGGCCTCGTCTCGCCCCGCCCGGTCTCGGCCGGCGCGCGGGACGGCGTGTGCGGGAACCGGCCCGTCTGCGGGTGGGTTCCGGTGAGCCGGACGGGAAGCGGGACGCGGTCCGGTGCCGTGTCCGGCTCGGGGCGAGGCCGGTGCGGAAGGTCCGCCGCGGTCCGGGGCCGGCGGCCGTCCACGGGAGACGGGTCCGCTCAGCGCGTGGTCACCCGGAAGGTGCTGAGTACGGCCTTGTGGTCGGTCGGCCAGGTCCAGGTGGGCTCCCAGAACCTGTCCCTGCCCGACTCCTGCACCCGCTCGCTGCGCACGATGGTGCTGGACGGCCCGACGATGATGCTGTCGAGCAGGTGGATCCGCTGGTCCGGGTGGTAGAAGACGAAGTCGATCCGGTCCCGCTCGTCGGCCTTGGGCGCCCAGGTGAGCTGACCGACGTCGGTGCCTGTGTTGTCGCTCGGCCAGGTGAAGCCCGGTGTGCGGACGGGGTCCGGGTGGATCACGCGATAGCTGTCGCGGAAACCGGCGTCCTCGATCGCCTTCGTCGTCGACCACGCGACGACGGTGCCGTTGTGGTCGAACAGGTTCCGGGTCCGGTGGTCCCAGTCCCGGTGGGAGGGCTCGTTGAAGTCGCCGCCCAGCAGCGTGAGCCGGCCCTTGGCCCGCTCCTTCGCGGCGTCCGCGAGGACCGTCCTGGTCACCTTGGTGCGTCCCGAGGCCGTGTTGAGCCGCGTGATCAGGTCGACATCGGTGATCGGACCGGTCGGGATCTGGCCCCAGCCGTACTCGGAGGTCTCCAGGGGCGACGGCGTGCCGCCGCCGTAGCCGCGCGGCAGGTAGTTGACGTAATAGCGGTACTCCAGGTGCCCGGAGTAGGCCGCGACCTCGGTGCCGTCGACCGAGACGACCGCCTTCGACCAGTACGGGAACGACGCGTGCTCGATGATCGGGTAACGCGAGATCACCCCCGGGTCGGACGGGTTCTTGTTGTCGAAGTAGGTCAGCCCCCGCGCGGCGAGATCGGCCAGGAGAGCGGCCACCCGCTCCGGGGTCGACTCGCTGAGCATCACCACGTCCGGTTCGACCGCGGCGACGGTGTCGGCGATACCCGCCCGGCCGCCCGGCACCCGGCTGCCGCCGAGCCAGATATTGAACTGCATGACCTTGAGCTTCCGGTGCGAGACCCCGCCGGGCTTGCGCTCAGCCCGCGGGGCGGCCTCGGCCGTGCCCATTGCCAGCACTCCCGCTCCGACGGTCGCGCCGACCATCCCGAGCAGCTCGCGACGCTTGACCATCAACGACCTCCAGTCATTGCTGCATCCATGGCCCGATCACGATTCGACGCGGGCTCGGAGAAAGCGTTGAGGCATCCCGTGCATGGCACATGAACCTGGGCGCAACGCTAGATGTTGAATGATCAACAGCTGGGGGTGGTGTCATCGCCGCGCTGCCGGCGGACGGCGCGCGGGCGGCCCGCGCCCGCCCGCTCCGCGGGCCGCGGCGGACCTTCCGCACCGCCTCGGCGGGGGCCTGGTCGGCGGGCATGCCGGAGGCCCGGACTCCGGCGGAGAGCGGCTGCCGGATCCCGGTCCGCGGCAGCCGGCGCGTGCCGTCCCTCTCCCGCATCGACACGGCGACGGTGTCCGTGCGCGGCGGCCGGCGCGTGCCGTCCCTCTCCCGCATCGACACGGCGACGGTGTCCGTGCGCGGCGGCCCGGCCGTGGCGGGCGGCGGAGTCAGCCGCTCTCGTCGCTTTCCCGACCGGCCGTCATGTGCGGGCGGCGAGTTCGCGTTTGAGGATCTTGCCCGTGGGGCCGAGGGGCAGGCTGTCCACGAGTTCGACGAACCGGGGGTACTTGTACCGGGCGAGCCGCTCCCGCGACCATGCCGTGATGTCCTCGGCCCGGGTGCTCGCGGAGCGGGGCACCACATAGGCGTAGATCTCTTCGCCGAGGGTGGCGTGCGGCTTGCCGACCACCGCGACCTGGGCGACACCGGGGTGGCGGGCCAGCACCTCCTCGATCTCGCGCGGGTAGACGTTGTACCCCCCGCGCAGGATCATGTCCTTCTTCCGGTCCACGATGGAGACGAACCCGTCGGTGTCCTTGACGCCTATGTCCCCGGTGCGGAACCACCCGTCGACCACGGCCTCGGCGGTCGCCTCGGGCCTGCCGAGGTACTCCTTGAACACATGGTGCCCGCGTATCACGATCTCCCCCGCCTCGCCGGGGCCCAGGAGTTCGATGCGGTCGGCCACGTCGGCGCGGGCGATCTCCGCCTCCGTGCCCCACACGGGATGGCCCACGGTGCCGGCGCGCACGCCGAAGGCCCGTTGGGCGAAGGTGGCCACCGGCGATGTCTCCGAGAGTCCGTAGCCCTCGTAGACGTCGGTCTCGAACTCCCTCCCGACGCGCTCGAGCACCGCCACCGCGAGCGCGGCCCCGCCGGAGAGGCAGAACCGCAGCTTCAGGCCGTGCTCCCGGTCCGTGGCGGTGTCCAGCAGGGCCAGGTACATCGTGGGGACACCCTGAAAGACCGTCACCTTCTCCCGGATCATGGTCTCCAGTGCCGCCGGGCCGGTGAACCTGGGCATCAGCACCACGGCGGCACCGCGCCGCAGGCTGGCGTTCATGGTGACCGTCTGCCCGAAGGAGTGGTACAGCGGCAGGCAGCACAGCACGATGTCGTCCGGCTCCAGGGGGATGGTGTCGAACGCGGTCACCGTGGCGTTCATGACCATGTTCAGATGGGTGAGCACCGCACCCTTGGGCCGGCCGGTGGTCCCGCTGGTGTAGAGGATGACCGCGGCGTCGTCGGGGCGGCACGGTTCGGGTGCGGTGAGCGCAGGGGCGCCGCCGGCCAGGAGGTCGAGGCGGGCGGGACCGGCGGGTGCGGCCCCGTCCGGGCCGGCGGGCGGCATCCCGTCCGCGCAGGCACCCGGCACAGTGGCACCCGGCACAGTGGCACCCGGCACGGTGTCACTTGGCATGGTGGCACCCGGCACGGTGAGGAGGCTGACGCCCGTCGCCTGCGCCGCCGGGGCCGCCGTCCGGACCGTGGTGTCGTCGGCGACGAGCGTCCGCGCACCGCTGTCCTTGAGGACGTACGCCACCTCCTCGGGGGTGAGCAGGATGTTGACGGGTACCACGGTCGCGCCGAGCGCCAGCACCCCGAAGTAGGCCATGGGGAACTGGAGGGTGTTCGGGAGCATCAGCGCCACCCGGTCGCCGGCCCCTACACCCGACCCGCGCAGCGCGGCGGCGTACTGCCCGGCACGGTGCCAGAGTTGGGCGTAGCTGAGCCTGTCGTCCCCGCAGACGGCGGCCGTACGTGCCGGATACCGCTTCGCGGACTCGCTGAGCACGGCGGCGAGCGTCAGATGCATGGAAATCCTCCTGGCGGGCGGCGGCGGGTCGGCCGGGTGTCGCGGGTTGGGGGAGGGCGGGTGCCGCGGGCCGGCGGTACCGGCGGCCGGCGGTCGCGCGATGTGTGCCGTGATGCGTGCGGGCTGGGGTGTCAGCGGTTGCGCACGGTGTCGTCGAGCCAGTCGTAGATACGGGCGGTGGCGTGCCTGAGGACATCGACCTGGTTGTGCTGGTCGCCGCCTTCCGCGGCCGTGAACTCCAGGAAGGTCTTCGGGCCGCGCAGATGCTCGTAGAGCGCTTCGGGCTGGCCCGCGAGGGCGATGTCGTTCTCCCCCTTCATGACGAGGACCGGGCAGGTGATGCGCTCGGCGACACCGTCGCGCAGGGAGAAGTCGGTGAAGCGGTTGAGGAGGGCGCGGGGGGAGCCGGCGCCCATGACCCATGACCCGTGGGTCACGACCCAGCGCGTGGTCGGGTCCTCCTCGACGCGCCGGGCGATCACCTGGTCGAGTCCCGCGTCGGCCGCGGCGGCGAGGCGTCGGCGCAGTTCCTCCTCGCGCTCGGCCCCGGCGCCATCGGCCCCGGCGTCACCGGCGCCGGCCCGCAGGATGTAGCGCAGGGGCACAGCGGCCATGTCATAGACACCGTCCCAGGCCACGACGGCGGCGAGCCGGGAGTCGAAGGCGGCGGCGCGCGGCGCGAGCACTCCGCCCATGCTGATCCCGATGAGCGCGATCCTCTCGGCATCGACGTCGGGGCGGGCGGTCGCGAAGTCGATGACGGGGCCGACGACCTTCTCCCAGTCGGGACGGAACGGCAGCCCCTGTTCGCGGATGACCCGGCCCTGACCGGGGCCTTCGAAGACGAGCACGTTGTAGCCGCGCTCCCGGCCCGCGAAACCGCCGAAGGAGAAGCACTCCTCACCGGTGCCGTCGAAGCCGTTGTGGATCAGTACCGTCGGCCGGGGCTCATCGCTGCCGTCCGGGCGGTAGAGGTAACCGGGCAGCGTGGTGTCCTCGTAAGGGATCTCCACCGCCTCGATGACCGGGCGGAAGAGGGCGGCCGCCTGCCGGAAGCACTGGACGGAGAGGCCGGAGGCGCGCCGGATGCGGGCGTCCGAGGGGTCGGCGTGGAGGAAGAACTCGGCCGTGCGGTAGTAGTTCGCGGCTCGTAGGAACCCGTCGCGGGCGCTGATGGTGTGGCCTGCGGCAAGCGCCGCCTCCGCTTCCCGGTGCACCCGCCCGGCGGTCGTGTCCCACTGCTCGTACCAACTGTCGTAGTTCCGCTCCTCGATCCTGCGTGCCGTGGCCAGGCACTCGCCTATCTCTGCGGCTCCGAAGCTCGCCTGCCCCATGGTGCGCACCAACTCGAAGGTGAACTGGGGGTCGTTGTCGAATATCAGGGTCAGGGGGGTCATGCATGCTCCATGGAGTCGGGGAGTGGCGGGGGAGAGGCGGGTGACCGGGCGCGGACCGGGCTGCGCCGCGGCTGATGCTCGCGCATATCCTGCATCATGCATCATGTCGCGTTCCGCTCATCCTGGGTCCTGCATCATGTATCGTCAAGCCCATGAGTCTGCTCGGGTCATCCGCCGAGTCCGCAAGGCTGTCGTTGGGCAACGTCGGGCAGCGGACCGCACACGAAGCCGTCGTCGAGACGCTGCGCGGCGCGATCCTGGGCGGTGAACTGCCCGGAGGGACGCGGCTGGTGCAGAGCGAGCTCGCCTCGCGCCTCGGCGTCAGCATCACTCCGGTCCGCGAGGCCATACGGCAACTGGCCACCGAGGGGCTGATCCGCCTCGACTCCTATCGCGGGGCCATGGTGCTCACTCCCGAACTGGAGGAGATCCAGGAGGTCTACGAGCTCCTGCTCGTCCTGACCCCCCTGGCGACCCGCAAGGCCGTCGAGCAGATCAGCGACTCGGATCTGCACCGGGCCCGGCAGCTCATGGGCGAGATGGCCCGGACCGCAGACACGGCCGCCTGGGTGCTGCTGAACCGGCAGTTCCACGCTGTGCTGTACGGCGCCGCGCGCTCGCCGCGCCTGCTGTCCATCCTCACCACCCTCTCGGATACCGCCACGGCGCAGGTGGCGATCTCGCTGCGGAACGGGGACGAGGGCAGAGAGGCGAGCAACGCCGATCACATGTATCTGCTGGAGTCGTTCGAGCGCAGGGATGTCGAGCGGGCGGTCGAGGCCACCCGCCGGCACCTGGAGCGCGGCCGGGACACCCTGGTGAAGCTCAAGGGGGAGAACCCCGCCGGCTGAACGCCGCGCCCCTCGGGCCCTCGCCCCCTCGGGGCGCGGGACGCGGAAGGCGCCGGGGGCTGAGGCGCCGGCGGCAGGGCGGAGGGGGCGCACGGGACACGGAGATCCGCTGGGATCGAAGTTTGCAGAGAGGGCCGGGGACACTGTCCCCGGCCCTCTCTGCGTCCCCGGCCCTCTTCGTGCGCGTAGGGCGGCGGCTGCGCGTGCGCGGACTCTTTTCAAAACGCATCATGCAGGATACATTCTATCAACCCGCTCGGCACCCGGCGTCACGTATCCGGCCGCACGCGCCGACGCAGGTCCACTCCGGACACGCGCGGTAGCGGCAACTCGGGGAATTCGGACCCCCGACCCGGATCCGCTCCCGCCCCCCTCACCGGCCGAACAGGACCTCCGGCACCCCTGCCCACCCCTTTCAGCGGTGTGCCCCGGTCCCTGTCGTCACCGCATCACCGCATCACCGCGGCGGGCACCGCACGGCGCCCCCGGTACCAGCCCCGAACCGGCAGCCGGGCAGGGCGCCACCCCGGCCTCAGCCCTGCCCGGCCGACCCGGCCGCGGCAACCTCCCCCGCCCCGCCCGGGAAACCGCCGCCGCACACCACACCTCCGCCCCCCAGCCCGACCAGGAAGGCGAACCATGACCGAGACCGACAGCGGGCAGGCACCACCATCCGCCCGAACCGACGGGCTCAGACCCAACAGTGTGGGCACGTTCGGTATGGCGCTCATGGTCATCGCGGCCATGGCACCCCTCACCGCCCTGGCTTCCAACCTGGCCCTGAGCATGGCTTTCGGCAACGGGATCGGAACCGTGGGCGTGGTGCTCGTCGTGGCCGGCATCCTCGTCCTGTTCACAGCGGGCTATGTGCTGATGACGCAGCGCACGGTCAACGCGGGTGCCTACTACGCCTTCATCGGATTCGGTCTGGGCAGGACGGCCGGCTCGGCCTCCGCGATGATCGCCACCCTGGCGTACAACGCCGCGGGGGCGGCCATGGCGGCCGCGGTCGGCTTCTACGCGGATCTGACGGTGACCACCTACCTCGGCCCGGACCTGCCGTGGTACCTCTACGCCCTGGCCGCGATACTCCTGTCCGGCATGCTGGGCTACTTCGGCCTGTCGTTCGCCGCGAGGGCCACCTCGGTGGTGTGCATCGCCCAGTTCGTCATTCTGCTGGTGCTGGTCAGCGTCGTCCTGGTGCGCAACCCCGGAGGGTTCTCGCTGGATGTGTTCGCCCCCAAAGAGGTGTTCAGCGGCAATCTCGGCTTCGCGGTCGTGTTCATCCTGCTGTCCTTCGCAGGGTACGAAGCCACGGCGATCTACGGTGAGGAGGCCCGCGAGCGCAAGAGCATCGCCAGGGCCACCTACCTCGCGCTGGGGCTGCTCGCCGTGGTCTTCGTCCTGTCGAGCTGGGCGCTTGTCGCGGCAGTCGACGACATCGTCGCCCTGGCCCGCCAGGACCCGGGGGCGGTCGTCTCCGAGATCGCGGGCGAGTATCTGGGGAGCTGGTCGTCACCGCTGCTGCTGACGCTGATCGCCTTCAGCTTCCTCGCGGCCTGCGTGGCGTTCCACAATATGGCGGCCCGTTACATGTTCTCCCTGGGCAGATCCGGTCTGCTCCCCTCGCGGCTGGCGGACTGCCATGCCGTCCACGGGACCCCGCATATCGCCGGTATGGTCCAGTGCCTGATCTCCCTGGCGGTGGTCACCCCGTTCGCCGTCATCGGAGCCGACCCGTTGATCAACCTCTTCCCCGCGGTGTCCGGGATCACCTCTCTGTCGGTCGTCTACCTCATGTCCGCGGTATGCCTCAGCGTGGTGACCGCAGCCGTGCGCGGCAAACTGACCGGCGGCCGGTGGGCGACGCGGATCGCCCCCGCCCTCGCCGGACTCGCCCTCCTCGGCTGCGGCTATGTCATCGTCTCGAACTACGGGGAGCTGACGGGCAGCGACGCCGTGGCGGTCAACTTCATGCCGCTCCTCCTCGTCGTCTGCGCCGTGTACGGGGCCGTGGCCTACCGCCGCAAGGGCGGCGGGCAGATCGTCCAGGACCCGGAAACCCCCGAGCGCTCCGACGGTCCGTGACACAAGCACAGGCAGGGCGGCCGGGCGGGAGCGGCGACACGCTCCCGCCCGGCCGGTGCGCTTCGGCGCGGCCCCGTGGGACCGCGGTCGGACGGCCGTGCGACCACCGGCCGGCGCCGTGCCAGGGCCGGCTCGGCCAGGCGGCCGGCGGCGGCGAGCCCCGGCGGCGGACGACCTGTGACCTGACGCATCTGCGTGACGCGGTTCGCTGTCGGTGCGTCATGGGGTACGGAAGCGGCGCGAGGCCCAACCCGGCGCCGCCTCCAGCCGGACCTTGACGTCGGCGCCGTAGAGGAGGAGTTCCCGCTCCGCCTCGGTGAACTCGCCGAGCGGCTTGTCCGCGTCGAAACGGCCC
>NZ_JBSGAW010000037.1:0-87494 GCF_053600955.1 Streptomyces sp. NPDC004838
TAGCTCTTGGCCGACTGGTTGCGGAAGGCGTTGCCGAGGGTGTCGGTGAAGATGAGGGTGCCGGAGACGAAGGCGACGCCGAGCATCACGGCGAGGACGGTCATCAGGAGCCGGGCCTTGTGCGCGAGCACGTTGCGCAGGGCGGTACGGAACATGTCAGTGAGTCCTGTGGTGGGGGCCGGGGGTCTGCGGGGCGGCCGGGGTCAGCTGGTGCGGCCCTTGGCGTCGAATGCCTTCATCCGGTCGAGGACGCCGTCGGCGGAGGGGTGGAGCATCTCGTCGACGATCCGGCCGTCGGCCAGGAAGATGACGCGGTCGGAGTAGGAGGCGGCGACGGGGTCGTGGGTGACGATGACGACGGTCTGGCCGAGTTCGCGTACGGAGTTGCGGAGGAAGCCGAGGACTTCGGCGCCGGAGCGGGAGTCGAGGTTTCCGGTGGGTTCGTCGCCGAAGATGATCTCGGGCTGGGAGGCGAGGGCGCGGGCGACGGCGACGCGCTGCTGCTGGCCGCCGGAGAGCTGGGTGGGCCGGTGGCTGAGGCGGTCGCGGAGGCCGACCATGGCGATGACGTTGTCGAGCCACTGCTTGTCGGGCTTGCGGCCGGCGATGTCCATGGGGAGGGTGATGTTCTCCAGGGCGGTCAGGGTCGGCAGGAGGTTGAACGCCTGGAAGATGAAGCCGATCTTGTCGCGGCGGAGCTGGGTGAGCTGTTTGTCCTTGAGGGAGCCGAGTTCGGTCTCTCCGATGCGTACGGAGCCGGAGCTGAAGGTGTCGAGTCCGGCGACGCAGTGCATGAGGGTGGACTTGCCGGAGCCCGAGGGGCCCATGATCGCGGTGAACTCGGCCCGCTGGAAGTCGACGGTGACCCGGTCGAGCGCGACCACCTGGGTCTCACCCTGTCCGTACACCTTGGACAGATCCGTGGCGCGGGCGGCCACGGCGGTGGCGCGGTGTGCGAGGGGCGTGGTGGTCACGAGGGAACACTCCTGTTCTGCGTCGCGTTCGGGGACGTTCCCATCCTCCCGGCCGCCGAGCCCCCGATCGTCAGTCCCCGTGCCCGTTCCCAGGGCCCTCTTTGGGCGGACCGCCCCGGCCCTTCCTCCTCCTCTGGTATGACGGAGCCCCTTAGCCCGGGCGCCTTTGGGGGGAGTACGGGAACGGCTCGCGCGAGCCCTTCTCGAGCTCCGGCGTGAGCCCGCGCGCCCTTCGTCCACGCGGCTCGCGCCGGGGTGAGGGTGGGTGCGTCGAGTTTCCGTCAATCGCGTGATGTCGTGAGGGTGACCACCTGTCGGGACATGTGCCCCTACGCGCCTTTCACCAGGGCTGACGCATCCTCAAGTGGCAATAAAATAAGACAACATCGGGCCATAGCCCGCCAGGTCGGGGGATCTACCCGGATAGGGTCGTGGACTTACGCGCGGAGCCACACACCTGGCCCGGATGGTGGAACGTAGACACGGCGAGCTTAAACCTCGCTGCCCTTCGCGGGCGTGCCGGTTCGAGTCCGGCTCCGGGCACTCGACGGTGCCCGAGGTTCGGCCGGAAAACGTTGAACCCGAAATCGTTCAATGAGTGTATCTGGTATCTATCCGCGCCGCACGCAAATCTCCCGAAGTCGTGTCACTCGATTGGGTGATCTACCCCTTCGATGGCCCCGGTTCTGCCCCTTTCGCGCCCTATCGGCCTCGGGTTCGGGCCCCTGGTGGGGCGTGTGCTCGCCGCCGAGTGGGGTACTGGGTCAATCGCTGACTGAGATGACACAAATCTGTGTCATTTCAGTCATCAATGCTATGGTTGCGACGTGCCGCATGACAGTCACCTGATCTTCGCCGACCACGTCGGCCGCTTCTACGCACGTCAGTACGGCTTTCCACCTATGGCCGGACGTCTGCTCGGGTACCTGCTCGTCTGTGATCCGCCTCAGCAGACGATCGACGAGTTGAGCGAGGCCCTGCTGGCGAGCCGGAGCGCGATCACCGGCGCGGTCAAGTTGCTGGAGAGCTATGGGATGGCGCGACGGGCACGCACTGCCGGTGAACGGATGGACCGGGTGCGGCTGGATCCGGCGAGTCAGCAGCCGAAGAACTTCGACTCCGCGGTCCACCAGGAACACGCGGCTCTGTTCCGGGAGGGGCTGGCTCTGCTGGCGGGCGCTCCGCCGGAACGCCGCGCCGTACTGGAAGAGATGGTCGCGCTGGCCGACTTCCTCGCCGAGCGGCTGCCCGCTCTGCTGAAGGAGTGGCATGCGCATCGGGACGCGCTTCAAGCATCAGGAGCCTTGCCCACCCCCGGCGAGTAGCCACGGGAGGCCCGCCGGCCCCAAGCCCGCCGGCCCCGCCCAAGACCAGGAAGAGGGTGCCACGCCATGACTGACTCCGACCTGTCCGCACTCCGGGAGCGAGCTGAGAAGGGTGATCCGGACGCTACGGACGAACTCATCGAACTCGCGGCGGAGCGGGGCGATGTGGGCCAGCTGCGACGTCTGGCCGACGGAGGGAACGCCACCGCGGCGGACCAGTTGATTGAACTCGCGGCGGAGCGGGGTGACGTCGGCGAATTGCGGCGCTTGGCCGACTGCGGCAACGGCGCGGCGGTGGACCACTTGATTGAACTAGCCGCCGAACATGGCGACTTGAGCGACTTGCGGCGCCTCGCTGATGGGGGCAATGGCACGGCGGCGGACCAGTTGATCGAACTTGCCTCCGAGCAAGGCGACCTGGACGAGTTGCGACGCCTCGCCGACCAGGGCAACACCACTGCGGCCGAACAACTCGCGGAACTCACCGCCGAGTAGGCGCGCCGCCGACGCGCCCCGACGCGCTGGAGTAGCTCGCGGCGTCGGGCGGGTCGGGGTGGTCCGTCTGTTCGTGCGCGTTGAGCGTGGTCTCGCGGTCCGAGGGGCGCGCGGCCCTGTGACGCGAGATGAGGTCGGCGATGTCGGTGCCGGCGCGGAGTAGCGCGTCTGAGCGGGTGGCGATCGTCCGGAGTCGGTCGTGGAGCGCGTCACGGGCGTCGTCTGCGTGGCTGACCGCACGGATTGACTCCATGACTGCTTGCACTGCGGGGATCCGGTAGCCGCCTGCGCGGAGCGCAGCGACGATCCGTGCCTCTTGGATCGCGGCGAGCGGATAGCTCCGCGCGTTGAACCGTGTGGTTCGTTCCGGGGTGACGAGGCCCTGCTGCTCCCAGAAACGGAGTGTGGACGAACGCACGCCGAGCGCGGCCGCGAGTTCGCTGATGCTCATCGCATCGGCAGATGTCGGGGGCGCAGCGCGGGCATCGTCTTCGACGATGCTGTCCAGTGCCCGCAGAGCGGCGATGGTGTCGTCACGGGACCGAGCCAGCTTGACATGGAGCGCGACGACTCGCGCGATCGCCTCGTCGTGCGGGAGCTGGCGTGCTTCTCGCATGGTGTCGCGGGCGAGGACCGGACCGACAGCGACGGCCAGTTGCCGGTAGGCGCGCAGCGCCGTGAGGTGCTCGCGTCCGAAGCGACGGTAGCCATTCGGTCGCCGGATCGCGGGAGGGATCACACCGAGCCGTTCGAGGTCGCGAACCTGCTGTGCGGAATAGCCTGCGGCTGCGGCCAGGCGACTGGTCGTATAGGCGTCGGGCGCGGACGCGATGACCCCATCCATGACGCCAACCCTCCATAAGCACTTCAAGGTCACACTTGAACCCATGGCTATGGAACGGATTCTCTCAGAGGCCAGAAGCTACGCCGGTGTGCTGGAGCTTGCTCCCCGAGCAGGGAGCGAGCATCCCGAGATCTCCTGGGGTGACTTCTTCTTCTACTACGCGCCTGACGGCGAGGTTCCCCGGAACCGGCAGCCCTACGCGACGATCGTCACGAAGGATTACCCCGACGACACCGGCTCGCGACTCGATGCGCCCGATCGGTGGCGTTTGAACATCCACGTCGGGACACAGCTCTTCACCGATCTCGTCGGATACCCGCCTGAGTCGATCGAGGGGTCGGCTGTCGACTTCAGCGCGACGGACGTGTTCCTTCCGCACCCGCTCTACGGCGCATACGGGTGGGTCGCGGTCGTGAACCCCGGCCTCGCGACAACAGCTCGCGCGCTGGAGGTGCTCCATGAGGCGCACCTCGCCGACCAGCGCCGCGTCGTACGTCGAGAGGGCCGAGGCGGCGCGAACGCGGCGCAGGACGGATGAGCCCCGGCGTTCATCGCAACGCACCGCACCCGCAGCGCGGCGACATGACCGCTCGTCCCAGGCGGATCGGCAAGGTGTGATCACATGTGGTGGCCGGTCCCGCCGGTCCCGCCGGTCCCGCCGGTCAATCCGATTCCGGCGCCGTCGTAGCCACGTTTTCAGCTTGTACATGCGAAGAACGGGCCGGAGGGATTTCCCTCCGGCCCGTTCGGGTTCTCCGTACCGCTTTCAGATGCCCCGGCGGGGTACTGGAAGAGTGGCGGCTCGGCCGCTGCCTCGCTGTGCCGCTGTTCCCCGTGAGTCCGCCCTCGGCTTGCCGTACGGCCGGGTGGCTGTGGCTGTGGTCGATCAGGCGGTGGCGGCTGCTGCTCGGGCCTCGATGGCAGAGGGATTCGCACACTGCTCCACGACTCGAAGAGCTTCAGGCGACACGAACCGGATCACGAGCCACTGGTGGCGTCCTGCTGCTCCAGCCACTTCATCATCACTTGGTTTGTCTCTTCCGGCCTTTCCTGCTGGATCCAGTGACCGGAATCCAGACTGACCACTTCCACATTGGGCACGAACTCTGCCAGATTTTCAGACCTCTGGACCGTATCCCGGTCGCCGTAGATCATGAGTGCGGGCTGCTGGATGATCGGGTCCACGTCCGCCAGCAAGTGCCAGTTGCGGTCGAGGTTTCTGTACCAATTCACACTGCCCGTGAACCCGGATGATTCGAAGGCGGAGACAAGAACGGCCAGTTCGCTGTCGCTCATCACGGGCTCACCGAGCGGTGTTTCCGCCCTGGCGAGATCGATCAACGCCATACCCGGCTGAGGTGCCTTGGGGGGCTCGTTCTTCCGGTACAAGTTGCGAAGGAACTGGAATGTGTTTTCTTCGAAGACGGCGTCCGCGACGCCCGGCTGCCGATTGAAGTGGACGAAGTAGAAGTCGCCGCCGAGCACGGCTTCCATGAACTCGATCCAGGGCTGCTCTCCGCGCTCCTGGTAAGGAAGGCTGAGGTTGATCACCTTGTTCACACGGCTTGGGTGCAACAGGGTCAGCCCCCAAACGACCATCGCACCCCAATCGTGACCGACAAAGGTGGCGTCTTCGTATCCGAAGTGATCGAGAAGCGCGACGAGATCACCCGCCAGGTGCTCAAGGTCGTAGTCTGTCACCTCAGCCGGACGGGATGAATTGCCGTAACCTCGCTGGTTCGGGACGATGACATGGTAGCCCGCTGCGGCGAGGGCGGGAATCTGGTGACGCCAGGAAAAGGCGTGCTCCGGCCAGCCGTGACAGAGCACAATGGGCTTTCCTGCGTTTTCTCGACCTGCTTCGAAGACTTCAAGTTCCACACCGTTGACTGAAATAAGGGTGGGCTTGGGGAAATCGGTTGGATTGAACATGGCATTTCCTCTCGATCTTTTCGGGGTGTTTCAGGCGGCGAAGGTTCCCGAAGACAGCGTCAGCGCACCCCGGACAGGGCGAGGGTCGACACGGTCGTGGATGGTGGGACTCGTCGGTGAGGCCATGTCGCCATCTTGGGGACCGAAACAGGTCACCCCGTGACCGGTTTATGTGAAAATGTTGCCCACATGCGAACCGACCGGCTGGTGGCCATCCTCCTGCTGCTGCAACGGCGCGAGCAGGTGACAGCGGCAGAGGTCGCCCGGGAGCTGGAGATCTCCGAGCGCACCGCCCGCCGCGACCTCGACGCTCTGGCCATGGCCGGGGTGCCCGTGTATTCCATGCAGGGCCGAGGCGGCGGCTGGCGGCTCGTGGGCGGTGCCCGCACCGACCTGTCCGGGTTGACTGCGAGTGAGGCCCGCGCCCTGTTTCTGGTCGCCGGCCCGGCCTCGGCTGCGACGCCGGCGGTGAAAGCAGCTCTGCGCAAGCTCGTCCACGCCCTGCCGGAGCCCTTCCGGGGGCAGGCCGAGGCAGCAGCGTCGTCGCTGGTCAGGGACCCGCAGCGATGGGGGTCGAATCGGGTCGAGTACCCATCGCCTCGCTTCCTCGACGAACTCCAGGACGCGGTGATCCGCGGCGTCCAGGTGCGGCTCGGCTACGTCGACGGCGAAGGCGCCGAAACCGAGAGAACCGTCCACCCGCTGGGCATCGTCGCCAAAGGTCCGTCGTGGTACCTCGTCTCCAACACCGAGGCCGGTCGGCGGACCTTCCGAATCGACCGCGTGTCGTCCGTCGACCCGACCGACGATCCCGTGCACCGCCCCGAGGACTTCGACCTTGCCGCGAGCTGGCGCGAGATCGCCGACGAGGTCGAACGCAGGCGAACGCCCCTCGAGATCCAGGCGGTATGCGTGCCCCACGGGATAGGCAAGCTCCGGATGGTGCTCGGCGATCGGCTCCAGGTGGGAGGTTCCACGACCGACGGCCGTATCGAGGTCGTGATCCGCGGCTACAACGAGTACGCGCTCGCCGGCGAGCTTGCCGGGCTGGTCGAATGGATCGAGGTGACCGGCCCTCCGGGTGTACGAGACCACCTGGCCTCGATCGGCGACGCGCTCGTCGAGCGATACGGCTGAGACCGTACCCATGGTGTCGAAGCGCGGATCTTGGAGGCGTCCTCGCGGAAAGCGGGCTGGTCGGCTACACAGCCAGTTGACCAGCACGCCGAAACTGCCATGCTCCGTGAGAATCCCGCCGGAGACGTCTCAGCCGAGCTGACGCACCACAGCCCGGAGCCCACACCCCCACCGTGATCGATGGGGCACCCGATCCCTCCAGATCCGATCCCCGATCCCAAGGCTGCCCGCCCGCGACCCGAGTCTCACGCAGACCTGACACCTCGCAGGTCAGGTCTGGTGCTCTGGAACCTGCACTACAACTACCACCGACCCCACGGCGCCCACGACGGCCAGCCTCCCGCATCGACCGCTCCGGTCGGCGTGAACAACGTGCTGGCCTCGTACTATGAGTGCGGCTGAGAGTGGCGGGTGTCCATCGTGATGGAGGCTCGTCGGCAAGCTACGGGCGGTCGGGAGCCCGGCTGGAGTGGAGTATCTCGACGCGGCGGTATCGGCAGATGACGAGTGAGTTGGATATGCGCAGATTGCCGGAATCGATGAAAGTGCTCGAAAACTACGCCCGCCCTACCTAAGATCGCAGGTCACCGAGTCTGCTCCCCGCGCACGCGGGGATGGTCCTGTCACCCGGACTCCCCTTTCCACCCGAGGACGCTGCTCCCCGCGCACGCGGGGATGGTCCCCGGCTCGGGACATACGCCCATCCACCGTCGATCTGCTCCCCGCGCACGCGGGGATGGTCCCGGGCCGGACCTGTGGTTCAACGATGTCCGCCACTGCTCCCCGCGCACGCGGGGATGGTCCCCGGCCCAGGCCCTCGTACTCCTGGAACAGGCACTGCTCCCTGCACACGCGGGGATGGTCCCTCTGGGGAGAGACAGGATGGGATTCTCCGAGACTGCTCCCTGTGCACGCGGGGATAGTCCACCGGCCGCCGCTCGGCTATGCGGGCGACGGCTGCTCCTCGGTGGTCACGTGCTGACGCCGCGGGCTTGCTCCACCGCGGCCACCAGCTCGGCCGCCGCCGCGTTGGACCGCCGGGGAATCGACAGGCTGTGCGGATCGGTGTGCGGCGGTCGGCCCCCATGCTGCAGCCCTCTTAATTCGGGGGCCGGAGGCGAACCGGGCAGCACGAACTGTATATAGCCGTGGAACGCCCAGTTCGCAGGCTTGAGCCGGGTCTCCGTGACGTCAGCAGCCTTGATCCGGACCTCCCAGTCCCGCTGGAGTAACTCCTTCTTGGTGATCGTGATCCACTCGCCGTCGAACTCGATGCTGCTCATCACGCCTCTGACCCTCATGTCGCCCCCGGACAGCTTGAGTTGAGGAGGCCGATTTTAGTGGCAGCACGTTCAGAGCGTCCCATGCCGGCATCGGGCAATTGCTGCTCTCTGCACGTGCGGGTACGGTCCTGTCGGGGCCAACATCGGCTCCGCGACGGTGGCCTGTTCCCCGCGCACTCGGCGTGTCCCCCGAGTCCCGTACTGCCCGCTGAGGCGGAGCTCCCCCTCATGACTCTCCGCCCCGTGCCCCTCTCGCTTCGGCGGAAGGGGCACGGTTCTGTCGGTCAGCCCAGCCGACGGTGATGCAGCATCAGCAATGCGGCTGACATGTTCGCGGCAGGGACGTCACCGCGGGCGATCAGGTCCGGGACCCGCTTGAGCGGCACCCACTCGCGGCGCGCAGACCCCGATGGTGTGGGGTGTGCCGCGTGCGGGCGGGTCGAGGTGGCCCGTCCGCACGCGCGCGTTGAGCATGATCTCGCTGTCCGAGGGGCGCGCGACACTGTAGTGACGGCTCTCCGCCGTGCTCGGTCCGGGCGTACGAGCGGTGCGCCTCCATCTTCCGCTGTACTGAAACCGGATGCCGCGTACTGACGGGCGATCGCTCCGGCCGTGGCGCCGGCTGTGTTGCCCTGTGAGGTTGGGAAATGTGGTACTGCCAGGTGCTGAGTTCGTATTACGGCTACGGCTGAGTACAGGGGGCGTCCGTCGTGATGGATACTCGTCAGCGAACTTTGAGCGGCCGGGAAGCGGGCTGGAATGGAGCATCCTGACGCGGCCGCAGGGGCAGACAAGAATTGGTTGGGATATGTGTAGATTGCCGGAATCGACGAAAGTGCTCGAAAACTACGCCCGCCCTACGTAAGACCGCAGGTCACCGAGTCTGCTCCCCGCGCCTGCGGGGATGGTCCCCCCCGCCCCCGCCGCTGCTTCTGGACTGGCGGCTGCTCCCCGCGCCTGCGGGGATGGTCCCACCGTCGGGCTCCGGTTCGTCCCCGGCCCCCGCTGCTCCCCGCGCCTGCGGGGATGGTCCCACGCCCGGAAGGGTGCCGGTGTGGCCCCTGGACTGCTCCCCGCGCCTGCGGGGATGGTCCCGGGGCGGTGAACGCCCAGACCCCGGTGCCGTACTGCTCCCCGCGCCTGCGGGGATGGCCCTGGGGTGACATGGCGAAGCACACGCGCACCCGCCTGCTCCCCGCGCCTGCGGGGATGGTCCCGAACTAGTCGCCAACGCGGTCGTCCACGGCTCCTGCTCCCCGCGCCTGCGGGGATGGTCCCCATCCCGTACACCGCGTACCCGACGATCCCGACTGCTCCCCGCGCCCGCGGGGATGGTCCCGCCAAGTCCCAGATCCAGCTCTGGGGAGGTCTCTGCTCCCCGCGCACGCGGGGATAAGCCGGGCCCGAAACGTCCGGCACACGGCTTGCCCGGCTCCGGCTAGTGTGAGCGCCGAGCGCCCCCGACCTTGCCGTCGTCGCCGACGGAGTCGGGGGGTTCGCCCAGCTCCGGGGAGGGGCGTTCGTCCCCGGACCTGTGTCGCGAACTCGTCGCGGACAACGCTGTGACCAGCGCGGCCTGTGTCGGCGACGGGGTGAAGACGGTCTCCGTATCGGCGACAGGGTCCGGGGTCCAGGCGGCGTCCATGTCCGATAGCTGTGGACCCAGATCAACTCCGCTGCGTACGCGAACGGTTGCACCGCAGGAAGGTACCGGCCGCATGCGTCTCACGCGGCATGGCCGCCACGAGTACCTTCTGATGGAGGCTCAATCCCACGGAACAGGACGTGCCGGGTATGCCGTACGAAGAAGAGCAAGAGGCCATCGGACGCCGGATCAAGCGTCGGCGGCTCCGCCTTGGGATGGCGCAGGCGGACCTCGGAAACGCGATCGGGAAATCGCAGGGCTGGGTATCCCGTGTCGAGAAAGGCCGTTTGGAGCTGGACCGGGCCACGCTGGTCAACTCCATCGCCGCTGCGCTGCACTGCCACCCGAACGACTTGATAGACCGTCCGTACACCGGTACCGCTACGGACAATCAGTGGCCGCAGGCCGCGGCAGCCATCCTGCGGGAGCTGCGCCGCTATGACCTAGCACCGATCTTCGACGGCGTTCCCAGACCGGCGGAGAAGCTGTGGCTCGAAACCGAGCGGCTCCACCGGCTGCGGGACGCGGCTGCCAATACGGCGATTATCAGGAGTCTCCCGGATCTGTTCCGCGAGGCCCGTGCTCTGGCCGAGGTGTCCACTGGCCGCGAGCGGGAGGAGGCGTGGGCGATCTACGCTGTGCTGGCCAAGTTCGCGCACACCGCCGCTCACGCACTCGGCCATGTGGAGCTGATCACCCTGTCCTGCGAGCGGGCAGTGTGGTCGGCGCAGCTCTCCGGCGATCCGCTGATGCCCTCCGTAGCGGACTGGATGCGGGTGTGGGACATGTGGGCGACCGCCGCCTGGGACGACGCCGTAACCCTTTCCGACAAGGCTATTTCCACCGCGCAGGATGCCTATGACCGGGGCGACCCGCTGGCCATGCGCGTATGGGGGGCGGGGCAGCTTCGGGCGGCCGTCAGCTTGGCGAGGGCGGGCCGCAGGGAGGAGACGCGGGACCGGATCCGCCTCGCCCGCGAGGCCGGGGAGCGCCTCACCACGTACGCCGGACCCCAAGTATTCGACCGGTACTCGCTGAACTTCTCCGACGGCAACGTCGCGATCCACGCCATTTCGGCCGCGCTGGAACTCGGCGACCAGATCGAGGCCATCGACCTGGAGCGCCGGACCGACCCGCAGTTGTTCGCCCGGCTCCCGAATTCTCGCAAGGGGCACCACCACATGGACATGTCGCGCGCCTGGCTGTGGAACGGCGACCGGCGAAAAGCGCTCGGGGAGCTGCGGTTGGCCGAGTCGTTGGCCCCCCAACTGGTGCGCAATCACCCCATCGCCAGAGCTACTCTGCGCCAGATCGTCTACGCCGAGAGGGCCTCCACGCGCGAGCAACTGCGGGGGATGTCAAGCCGATTTCACCTTGATGACCAGGGGCTATTCGGCTGATGCATACTGAGCGGTGATCGCGTCACTACGGTCTGTGGCATGACCGAAGGACGCCGCACCTCCCAAGACCGCCGCCGCCGACGCTTATTGGCCGACGCCGCTTCCGGTACCTGCTGGGAACCCCAGCGCGGAGACCTCGCCTACGACACTGACCGGTCTGCCGTCGGTGTCGTGGTCGCACTGCCGGAGGATATGGGCACCACCACTTATCAACTCAGGCCCGAAGGCGGGGGCGAAGGCTGGACCGCCCCGCTCTGCCGCTTGGAGCCGCCCCTCGCACCAGCCACCGAGCCCCGACCGCCCACGGACGGCTCGCCCACTTTGCGTCGGGAAGCTGCGGGATGAGCGCGGGGAGTACATCAGCCCAGGAGTGGGATGGATCTCCGGTGCGGTCGGGCCTGGTGTGGCCTCCGTGCTCCTGTGGACAGCCGGTGTGTCCGGACGCGCCCACCGCCGACGTGCCACCAGTGCGGCAGGAAGTGGGGCGGGACTTGCCTGAGGGCGTACGGGAAACCGACCCCCTCCCCGGCGCGCCGGGCCTAATGCCCGGCTCTGAAGGGGACGGGTTCCCGGCGGCGGGCTGCGACCCCTCTGCCCTGCACCCGAACCACCCTGGACGCCGAGCACGCCGGACCCGGCGGGTCGAAGCGATCGGGAGGGGCGCAGTGACGACCCCGGCCTTTCCACAGCCGCTGTCTCCGGTCATCGACGGACTCCCGGCGAACTGGGCCGCCCTCGCGCATCCGGCCCGCGTCTCCGACGCTCTCCTCGGCGGCGGTGACAGTTATCCGGCCGACGAGGCCCTGGCCCGTCTCCTGACCCTGGCCGCGCCCTGGACCGGGACGGCGGCCCGGATCAACCGTGCCCACGGCGCGCTGACCACCGCGTATCTGGCCCGGCAGGGGATCAGCCAGTTCCTCGACCTCGGCTGCGGATACCCCACACCACCGGGACGGGATGGACGCCCACGCACACCCGACACCCACGAAGCCGCCGCATGCGGTGTCAGGGGCGTGAACCCGGTGGTCGTCTACGTCGACGGCCACCCCGTTGTCGCCGCCCACGCCCGCGCCCGCCACACCGGACCACCGGCCTCCATCCACGTCGTCCACGGCGACATCGCCACCGGCCTCGACCAGATCCTCACGGCACCCGAACTGGACGCCTTCGACCTCACCCAGCCCATCGCCGTTCTCCTCCACGACGTCCTGCCGTGCATCCCCGACGACCAGACCGTCGACCGGACCCTGACGACACTGCGGCACTGGCTGCCAGCCGGTAGCGCGCTCTCTCTCACCCATGCGACGGCGGACCTGCGCCCACAGGAGTCGGCCGCCGTCACGGAGCAGTACGCGAGCGCCGGGATCGCGTACCGGCCACGCGACGAGACCGCCGTCGGTGCCCTGCTCGGCGACTGGACCCGCCTCGGACCCGGCATCGTCCCCACCGGCCAATGGCACCCCGACCACCCCCAGGCACAAGAGCCCCCTCATGTGTCCGCCGCCTACGCGGGTGTCGCCCGCCGGTGAAATCGGGTCGCGCCCGGCCCCGCACGCGCGGGGACGGTCCTCGCCCCGCGCCCCCGGCCGGGGCCGGTGCCACGGGCGGGTTATGGACACCGGCGCATGGTGGCGGAACCGTGAAACCGCCGGATACCGCGTATGGAAAGGGTCACGATCCGGAAAGATCCTCCGCTAGCACGAGGGCCGAAGCTTTGCTCTCCTATTACTCTTGACGCAAGGCCGCGCAAGGTGGCCATGGAGGAGTGAGATGAGGAGCAGTAACCCGGTCTTCTCGCGACGGGGGTTCAGCCGCGACAACGGCATTGCGGGCTTCAACGCGCAGCCGCAGGCCGGGGGCCCCGCCGCAGGTACCAGCACCGTAGGAACCAACCCTTACGCCCAGGGCACCGGCAACCCGTACGCGACCAACCCGTACGCGCCGACGGCCGACACCCAGACCACCGGTGTGCCGGCACCCGCGCGGCCCAACGTGATGACGATCGACGACGTCGTGTCGCGTACCGCGATGACGCTCGGCACGGTCGTCCTCACCGCTGTCCTCTCCTGGGTCCTGCTGCCCGTCGACGAGGCCAACATCGGCAAGTCGTACGGCATCGCGATCGGCGCGGCCCTGGTGGCCATGGTCCTGTCGTTGATCCAGGCGTTCAAGAGCAAGCCGGTTCCCGCGCTGATCCTGGCGTACGCGGCCTTCGAGGGCGTCTTCCTCGGAGTCATCTCGAGCGCCGTCAGCACGTACGTCAGCGCCGGCGTGGTCCCGCAGGCGGTCCTGGGCACCATGTCCGTCTTCGCCGGCGTGCTCATCGCGTACAAGATGCGCTGGATCCGCGTCACCCGCCGTTTCTACGGCTTCGTGATGGCCGCCGCCATCGGTTTCATGCTGCTGATGGCGGTCAACCTGCTGTTCGCCGTCTTCGGCGGCGGTGACGGCCTCGGCTTCCGCAGCGGCGGTCTCGGCATCCTGTTCGGCGTCATCGGCATCATCCTCGGCGCCTGCTTCCTCGCCCTCGACTTCAAGCAGGTCGAGGACGGCATCACCTACGGCGCTCCGCGCGAGGAGTCCTGGCTGGCCGCCTTCGGCCTGACCCTGACCCTGGTCTGGATCTACCTGGAGATGCTGCGCGTCCTGTCGATCCTCCAGGGCAACGACTAGCACCAGCGCACGCCGGTGCGTCAGCGTTGACCAAAAGGGCTGACGAAAGTCTGACCGAGGACGTCTGACCGAGTACTGACGAAGGGCCTGCGAGGCATATGCCTTGCAGGCCCTTCGGCGTCGTGAGACCTCGGTTTCGGACGACCTACAGGAGTTTCCGTGCGGCACGCCTCAGGTCGTACTCATGGATGATCGCTTTGGCGTGGCCGTACGAGAGATTGTGCTCGCCCCGCAGCCAGCTGACCTTCTCCTCGAAGCGGAGGAGGGCCGGTCCTTCCTCGACGGTGTGCAGCCAGTCGGAGATTTCACGACCGGTGCAATGGGGGATTCGGGAGAGCAGATTTCGATGGGTCTCTTCGGAGAAGACTTGGGACATCGGCGCCTCCGGACGCGTTGCGCGTGTGCTCCTTCACGCCACCGTGCCTGAGCGTTCGCGTATTGGCAACACTCAGTGGGGTGTGCATAGGGTGCGATGTGCTCGATACGAATGCGCTCCTCACCGCCGTGGATCACTTCGCCGACCGGTTGCGGGCGGCCCCGCAGAGCCGTCTCCAGCGGGGTGCGGCCGCGGAGGGGCTGGGGCTGGCCAGGGAATTGGCACTGCGTGCCCAGCGGATCGAGACGCCGGACCGGGCGGCGATGACGATGCCGGACGCCGGGATGTTCGCAGTCGCGGATCAGCTGACCGTGGCCGGGACGGATCTGGCCGAGGCGCTGAGAACCGCCCCGTTCTCCGGTGCGCCGGAGCTGGACGAGGCCGTGCGGTTGATCCTTGAAGCGGAGAAGCGGGCGTTTTCCTAGCCTCTGGGGGCTGGTGACGACGCCTGGGGGCCGTTCCCGAGTGCCCGAGTGCGCCGGGGCCGGATTCCGCGGTGCGGGGCCAGGGAGTCCCTCGGCGGGTCCGGCGTATTCAGGGTGCGTCAGGGGTGCGCCAGCGGTACGTCAGGGGCGGATCGCCGGGTGGATCTCCGGCGGGTCCGGGGGTGTGGAATGAAGCTCCGGATTCAGCGCGGTATGGATCTAGATCGACGCTATGACACGGTCCGCCAGTATGTAGACCGTCTCCTCGCCGCAGACGAACGTCAGCGCGTACGCGCCCGAGACGGTCGAGCCGCCCAGCAGCACCGGGGCGTCCCCGTCGCGCAGCGCCTGCGCCAGCCGCTCCGCGGTCTCGCGGTGGCCGGGGGTCATACAGAGGGTCGTACCGTCCACGAAGACGTACACGTCGAGCGTGCCGAGCGGACCGGGGCGTACGTCCGAGAGCGCGGTCCGCGCCTCGGCCAGCTCCTCCAGCCGGGACACGGTCCGCTCATGGTCGGTGACCACAGGCGTCTGGACCGGTACGAAGTCGGGGTGCGAGGGGTGCCGGCGGCGGGCCGCGGCCAGTTCGGGGGAGTCCTCGGCGAACTCCGGCGACTCGGGGAGGTCGGTCATGTCCTCGATCGCCTCCGCGATCTCGAAGTCGACGGCTTCCAGGCCCGCGAAGTCGGCCTGGCGCGGGACGTAGTACGGCAGTTCCTCGCCCGGCGCCGACAGGCCGCCCACCAGCGGCAGGGGAGCCTCGCCGCCGAGCCTGGCGGTGGCGTCCGCGGCGTCACGGGACTCCTGCGCGGCCCAGAAGGCGCGCGCCTCGGCCAGTTCGCGCTCCCGCTCCTCGGCGAGCGCCTCCGCGACCGCGGCGCGTATCTCCGCGGCGGGGGCGGGGCGTGCCTGCGGCACGGTGGCGACGGCTTCCCCGCTCTGCCCGGTGTGCGCGGCGGTGGCGGCGAACAGCTCGGTGCGAAGAGCGGTGATCTGCTTACGGAGTCTGAGTGCGGCATACAGGGCGACGACGCCCACGGCCGTGGCAGCGGCCGTGGTCAGCAGCAGGGCAAGAAACATGGCGCTCACTGACGTACTCCCGGTTTCATTCGACACACCCCGAACTTCCTACATCAGCTTGCGGGGGACCTGGCCGTTCTGTCAGTGCATTACGTCACGAAATGGACAGGACTTTTGTCCCAGCGTTTACGGGGAGATGGGCGCTGACCTGCGGAAACGATTCTCCCCCAGGGCGTAGATCACATCCTGGGGGAGTTTCGGTCACGACTTGAGATCGTACGCGAAGGCGAGACGGCCCCCGCTCACTTGAGCCGAACGCCTCCATTCGGCCGTGTGTGACCGATCGTTTTCGGCGGGGGCGCGGGGCGGGGCGGGGCGCGGCTGCGCCGCGGGGTTCGTGGCCGGTCGCCGGCCGGCACCGGTCCGTTGCGGGCGGGTGGGTGCGGTGTTCGTGGCCGGTCGCGGGTCGCGTGCACCCGCGTGGGGGTGCACGGCCTGCGGCCGTGTCCTCAAGCGCCGGACGGGCTGAGTTTTGGTTCCGTCACTGCGCCTCGGCTCAGCCGCACGGCGTTGTTGGTCGCGCTGGGCTTCGGTTCCGTTGCGGGCGGGTGCCGTCCTCGTGCCTCGGACGACCCCCACCCTCCACTGCACCTCAGCTCAGCCGCTCGATGATCATGGCCATGCCCTGGCCGCCGCCCACGCACATCGTCTCCAGCGCGAACTGCTTGTCGTGGAACTGGAGGCTGTTGATCAGCGTGCCCGTGATGCGCGCGCCGGTCATGCCGTACGGGTGGCCGACCGCGATCGCTCCGCCGTTGACGTTCAGCTTGTCGATGTCGATGCCCAGGTCCCGGTACGAGGGGATCACCTGCGCCGCGAACGCCTCGTTGATCTCGACCAGGTCGATGTCGTCGATGGTCAGCCCCGCGCGGGACAGCGCCTGCTTCGACGCCTCCACCGGGCCGTACCCCATGATCTCCGGGGAGAGCCCCGAGACACCGGTGGACACGATCCGGGCGAGCGGGGTCAGCCCCAGCTCGCGCGCCTTGGTGTCGCTCATGATCACCAGCGCGGCGGCGCCGTCGTTCAGCGGGCAGCAGTTGCCTGCGGTGATCAGGCCGTCGGGGCGGAAGACCGGCTTCAGGCCCTCGACGCCCTCCAGGGTCACGCCCGCGCGCGGGCCGTCGTCCTTGGTGACGACCGTGCCGTCCGGGGTGGTCACCGGGGTGATCTCGCGCTCCCAGAAGCCGTTCTCGATGGCCTTCTCGGCGAGGTTCTGCGAACGTACGCCGAACTCGTCCATCTCGCGGCGGGTCACGCCCTTGAGACGGGCCAGGTTCTCCGCCGTCTGCCCCATCGCGATGTACGCGTCCGGCAGCAGGCCGTCCTCGCGCGGGTCGTGCCAGTTGTCCACCCCGCCCTCGGCGACCTTCGCGGTACGGGCCTGGGCCTCGGCGAAGATCGGGTTCTGCGTGTCCGGCAGGCCGTCGGACGAGCCCTTGGCGAAGCGGGACACCATCTCGACGCCCGCCGAGATGAAGACGTCGCCCTCGCCCGCCTTGATGGCGTGCAGCGCCATACGGGAGGTCTGGAGCGACGAGGAGCAGTAGCGGGTGATCGTGCAGCCGGGGAGGTGGTCCATCCCCATCTGTACGGCGACGATCCGCCCGAGGTTGTACCCCTGCTCGCCGCCCGGCAGGCCGCAGCCCAGCATCAGGTCGTCGATGTCCTTGGGGTCCAGTCCGGGGACCTTGGCCAGCGCGGCCTGAATGATCGTCGCGGTCAGGTCGTCCGCCCGCAGATCCTTGAGGGAGCCCTTGAAGGCCCGGCCGATGGGGGAGCGGGCGGCGGAAACGATGACGGCTTCGGGCATCACGGCTCCAGAAGGAGATGAGGGCTGGTGGACAGGGTGGAAGCTACCTCTAGGTAAGCACGTGGTCACGGGAGTCGGAGTGCGACCGCTCCCTCAATTCTAAGCGGGCGCTCAGTTTTTGGCGCTGTGGGTCTCCGCGAGGATCCACAGGGCCCGCCGAAGGGCCCCCGACCCTTTCGCGGCCTCGTGAGCGCCGGTCTGTACGGGGAGGTAGGGCGCTCACCCCGGCCCCAAGCGCACGGCGTACGCGTACGGCGCACGGCGTACGCGTACGGCGCACAGCGCACGTGTGCGGCGCACAGCGCACGTGTACGGCGGACGGCGTCCGGACTGTCCGGAGGCCGTGGCTCACGGGCGGCTCACGGGTGGCTCACGCGGGGTTCACGGCCCCGCGTGCCCACGGCCCCACGGCCCCACGCCCACGTGCCCACGTGCCCACGGCGATGACCGGACCAGGGCCGAGCCTGCGCCCTGGCCCGGCCCATGCCGTCAGGGGCCGCCGCCGCGCCGTCAGGGGCCGTCAGCGTGGCGTCGCCTCCGACGGAGACGGCTCCTCGGCTTCCGTGGCCGTCGTCGGCTCCACCGGGAGCCGCCGGCGCCTGCGGTGCTTCAGCAGGGCCCAGGGAGCACGGGCCGCCGTGACCTCCGTGCCCGCCTCCTTCGCCGCCGTGGCCGCCGCCTTCGCCACCGGGAGGATGTCCTCGTCCCGCTCGGCCTCCAGCCGGTCGGCCTCCGGCCACAGGCCCAGCGCCGCGCACATCGTGGGCAGCATCGCCATCGCGGCCGTCGCGTACCCCTCCGCGGAGGGGTGGTAGTTGTCCATGCTGAACATCTCGCGCGGATTCGCCGCGAACTCGGGCCCCAGCAGATCGCCCAGCGACACCGTGCGCCCGCCCTGCTCCACCGTCACGATCGTCTGCGCCGCCGCCAGCTGGCGCGACGCCCGCCGTGCCAGCCACCGCAGCGGCTGGTACACCGGCTCGATCGTGCCCAGGTCGGGGCAGGTGCCGACCACCACCTCGGCGCCCGCCGTACGGAGCCTGCGCACCGCGGCGGACAGATGACGGACGGACTCCGTAGGCGGAATCCGGTGTGTCACGTCGTTCGCGCCGATCATGATCACGCAGACGTCCGGCATCCGTGACGTGTCCGAGAGCAGCTGTGTCACCTGTCGCTCGAGGTCGTCTGACCGCGCCCCCGGCAGTGCGACATTGCAGACGTCCACGGGCCGCTCGGCCACCGCCGCGAGCCCGGACGCCAGCAGCGCCGCCGGGGTCTGCCCGGCCCGCCGTACGCCCTGGCCGGCCGCCGTGGAGTCGCCCAGAATGCCGAGGGAGATCGGATCCTCGCGCCCGAAGGCCAGCCCGTGCAGACCGTCACCGCGCGGCGGCACCGGCGCGATGCCTCCGCCGACCGACCGCTTCGCCAGTTGGACCTCCGCCAGCAGCAGTCCGACCGCCGCCACTCCGACCAGACCGATGCTCCCGCCGCCATAGGCCGCGCCCGCCGCGATACGCCGCGCCACTCTCGCCCTCGACACCGAGCGACCTCCTCTCATCAAGAGCTGACTGCCCAGTAGCGGCCGTCGCCCAATCCCGTCCATGTCCGCATACTCTTGCCGCATTCACTACGGAGATCCCGGAGAACAATTGTGCGCTTCCACAACTCGATGATCAGTCTTGTCGGCAACACGCCGCTGGTGAAGCTGAACAGTGTGACCGCGGGCATTCCGGCGACGGTCCTGGCCAAGGTGGAGTACTTCAACCCCGGCGGCTCGGTGAAGGACCGCATCGCCCTGCGCATGATCGAGGCGGCCGAAGCCAGCGGTGCGCTTCAGCCGGGTGGCACGATCGTGGAGCCGACCAGCGGAAACACCGGTGTGGGGCTGGCGATCGTGGCTCAGCAGAAGGGCTACAAGTGCATCTTCGTCTGCCCGGACAAAGTCTCCACGGACAAGATCAATGTGCTGCGCGCGTACGGCGCCGAGGTCGTCGTCTGCCCCACCGCCGTCGATCCGGAGCACCCCGACTCGTATTACAACGTCTCCGACCGTCTCGTTCGCGAGACCCCCGGAGCGTGGAAGCCGGACCAGTACTCGAACCCGGACAACCCCCGTTCGCACTACGAGTCCACCGGCCCCGAGCTGTGGGACCAGACGGACGGAAAGATCACCCATTTCGTCGCGGGCGTGGGCACCGGGGGCACGATCTCCGGCACCGGCCGGTATCTGAAGGACGTCAGCGGCGGCGCGGTGAAGATCATCGGCGCGGATCCGGAGGGCTCCGTCTACAGCGGCGGCTCGGGCCGCCCGTATCTGGTCGAGGGCGTCGGCGAGGACTTCTGGCCCAGCGCCTACGACCGTACGGTCACGGACGACATCGTCGCCGTCTCCGACAAGGACTCCTTCCAGATGACCCGCCGCCTCGCCAAGGAGGAGGGACTGCTCGTCGGCGGCTCCTGCGGCATGGCGGTCGTCGCGGCGCTCCGCGTGGCCGAGGGCCTCGGGCCGGACGACGTGGTCGTCGTACTGCTCCCGGACAGCGGCCGCGGCTATCTCTCCAAGATCTTCAACGACGAGTGGATGGCGGACTACGGCTTCCTGGAGGACGCGGGCCCGTCGGCCTCCGTCGGCGACGTCCTGCGGCACAAGGAGGGCGGCAAGATCCCCAGCCTCGTGCATATGCACCCGGAGGAGACGGTCGGCGAGGCGATCGAGGTCCTGCGGGAGTACGGCGTCTCCCAGATGCCCATCGTGAAGCCGGGGGCCGGTCACCCGGACGTGATGGCCGCCGAGGTCATCGGCTCGGTGGTGGAGCGGGAGCTGCTGGGGGCGCTCTTCACCCAGCGCGCCTCCCTGGCCGACCCGCTGGAGAAGCACATGAGCGCGCCGCTGCCGCAGGTCGGCTCGGGCGAGCCGGTGGCGGATCTGATGAGCGTTCTCAGCGATACGACGGCTGCGGCGGACGCGGCGATCGTCCTGGTGGAAGGCAAGCCGACGGGTGTCGTGAGCCGTCAGGACCTGCTGTCGTTCCTGGCGGGCGGCGCAAGCTGAGCGGTTACGGCGATCGCCGTCGCGGCCCGTGCGGTTACGGCGGGTCCGGCGGGTCCGGCTGCGGCGGGTCTTTCTACGGCGGTCCGGCTGCTGACGGCCGCTGATCCTGCCGCCGGGGCCGGACCGGACCGCGCCGGAAGCCGCAGTTCCCGTCGGCGGCCCGGCCCGGCCCTCACGAGCTCACTCGGCCCCTGGCGGGCGGTGACGGGCGGTGGCGGGCCGGTTTCGCCTCATTGGGTACGTGCGCGATTGGTACGTGCGTGTCACATGCGCGCAGCATCGGCTTAACACGCGTCCCGCAGAGTGGTGGATGTCGGCACGGCGAACCGGGCGGGGACCCCGGCCGGCACCACAGGCGGCGTCTTGGACTCCCGGAGCGGCTCCCGGACCCGACGGCGCCCGGACGCGGACCGGCCGTCACCCGGACCGTGTCCCACGCGGGGACCGCCGCCGTCCCGCCCTCCGGTCGGCGGCCGGAGGTGCGGCGGTCCTCGCGTCACCCGCGCCACTCCGTGCCGGTCGCCCATGCCGTCGCACGGGCCGCAGCGCATGGCACCAGGCCCTGGCCGAACCCCTGGCCGCACCGATCCGCGCGGCTCGGCTCCGGACGTGGCTCGGCACCGGTTGCGGCTCGGCACCGAGACCACGCCCCACGCCCGGCTTCCCGGCCTTCCGGCTGTCCGACCCTCCCCGGTCCCGGGTGCCGCCCCCCGTCTCTGCGGCTCAGTCCTCCCAGTCGGACTTCTCCTTGCTCCTGCTCCGCCGCCACGGCAACCAGCCGCCCGCGTGCACCACGTTCACCCCGACGATGCCCACCCAGGTCACAATCAGGCCCGAGATGCCGGCCTGGACCACGCCGATCGCGGAGAGCGGCACCGCGAGGATCATCGAGATGATGGCGAAGCCGAAGCGCTCGCCGAAGTTCGGATCGGTGACGTGGCTCGGCGGGCGGGCGCCGCGGGCGACCACCATCTGCTGCTCGGCGAGCTGGCGGCGGACACGCCGGTCCACTGTGCCGTCGAGGCGCTGCTCGACCTTCTCCAGGAAGGATTCGACAAGCGCGGACTCGTACTCCTCGCCCAGCTCACGGCGTGCGTGGAGGGTGGCGTCGAGTTCTTTCTTCAGCTCAGGATCGCGGGCTTCCATAACCCCTCACGCTAGGGCCGCGGGCACGCCCCGTCAGTGGGGGTAGCCCCACTCTTTCCCGCCGGGCTACCCGGAAAGGCCCCTTACGGGACAGTCCTTGGATTCCTGTCCGTCCGAGGGCTTCCGAGGCGCTCGGGTACCGGCTGCCCGGATCGACTGCCCTTGCCCGGCTGCATATCGTCATGCAGAGTTCTGGGTGGCTGAATAACTTGTCGATGCCCCGGGGTGAAGCGCTGGTCACGGGTGCCCGCGCGGCGAGACGCCTGGCCGGGAAGGGAGGTGCTTCGCGTGCTGTCGACCCGCATCGTGGGCTCACCCGGCCCGGTGAGCCCGGACGTGACCACGAGAGCGACCGGCCCCGTCGTCCTCGGCGACGACAGCCTCCCGGCCGGGAACCCGTCGCGGCGGTACGCACGCGGGCCCCGCGCCCGCAGGCCCCGCGCCCCCAGCCGGGACCGGAGCCGGAGCCGGGGCCGGAGTCGGCACTGCCCGCCGGCACCGCCTTCGCGCGGGCGGGGAACGTACAGGACGGCTCGTTCGCCGACCGCCCGCTGACCGATGATGTGACTTGCGGCCGACACGCCGCGCGCCCGGCGTAGACGGTGTACTCGGCGCACCCGAGGCGTCCGGCCTACCCGAAGTGCTCGATGTTCCAACGAGAGGGACGAGAGGGACGGCATGACCGACAGCCCCGCCGCACGGCTGCAGCAGCTCTTCGAGGGGCACCGGCTCACCCCCACCCAGCGGCGGATCGCCCACAGCATGGTCCGCCGCGCCGCCGACGTGCCGTTTCTGTCCAGCGTCGAGCTGGCGGAGGTCGCCGGGGTCAGCCAGCCGTCCGTCACCCGCTTCGCCGTCGCGCTCGGCTTCGACGGCTATCCGGCGCTCCGCAGACATCTGCGGGAGATCGCGCCCCCGGAGAGCGCGACGGCCGAGGACCTGCCCAACGAGTACCAGCAGGCGGTCTGGGCCGAGATCGAGAATCTGCGCCATCTGGCCGAGCTGCTCGCCGACCCCGCGCCGCTCGTGCGCGCGGGCGGACTGCTCGCCGCCTCCCGCCCGCTGCCCGTCCTCGGCCTGCGGGCCGCGGCCTCGCAGGCCCGCGGTTTCGCGTACTTCGCGGGCAAGGTCCATCCGGATGTGCGGCTCCTGGACGAGGGCGGCACCCTGCTCGCCGACCGTATCGACGACGCCCGTCACGCCGGCGCGACGGCGCTGCTCTGCTTCGCGCTGCCCCGCCACCCCAAGGAGGTCGTGGAGGCGCTGGTGTACGCGCGCGAGGCCGGGCTGCTGGTGGTGACGGTCGCGGACTCCGCCTTCGCGCCCGTCGCGGGCCACAGCGACCTGCTGATCCCGGCCGCCGTCGGCACCGGTCTCTCCTTCGACACTGCGTGCGCGCCGATGCTGCTGGGGCGGGTGCTGCTGGAGGCGATGTGCGACGAACTGCCGGACGCGCAGGCCCGGCTGGAGGAGTTCGACGCGAGGGCGCAGGCCCGCGGCCTCTTCGCGGAGTAGCCGCCTCTACGAGTAGCCGCCTCTACGTGGACCGGCCTTCCGTTCCGGCGGCCTTTCGGGCCTTTCCCGGTCTTTCTCAGACGGCCTTAAGAAAATGCCGCTAATCTCCGCGCGCAACGGAACCTGTGAGAGGAGTACGGACGTGGGGCGCGGGGCGCAGTCGCTGGTGAGAGTGGCGGTGGTCGTACGGGCCGGGGCGGCGCCCCTGTGGTGGCTGGGGCTGTCGGCCGCCGCGATCGGCGCTCTGGTGCCGGGGCTCACCGGCCGCCGTATCGGTCTGCTCGCCGGGGCGGCGCTCTTCATCGTCACGGCCGCCGTGACGGCCGTCGTACGCCGTGGCCGCTATACGCACCTTGCCGGGGCGGCCACGCGCGCCGGGCGCACCGACGTCCTCCAGGACCGCACGGTGACCCTGCGGAGCTGGCGGCGGGCCCACCGGTGGTGGCTGCTGCTCGCGTTCCTCGCGGCCCTCGGCAGCTCGTTCGTGCTGCCCGCCGCGGGCGGCGCGCTCCTCGCGGGCGTCGGGGCCGGGCTGTGGGCGAAGGCGCTCTGGCTCGGCCGCCGTGAACGCGACGACGAGACCCTGCTCTGGCTCCGTACGGACTGGGCCTCCGCCGGGCCCGTGAGCAAGCACGTCAAGGGGTTCCGGGCAACCGGGATCGCGGCCGGCGACGCCGCGCCCGGTGGGGCGCGGCGTCGATGACCCGGATCCGTGGCGAGGCCGTTCCGCGGTGAGACCGGTGGCCCTGAGAGGCTGTGACCAGCCTCGGGGCGGTGCCTCAGCGACCTCGGTCACAGCGGCCTCGGTCTCAGCACGGAACGGCCTCGGCGAGAGGGCTCAGACCTCCAGCTCGGCCTCGATCTTCTTGAGCTGGTGGCGGGCCATCGCCAGGTTCGACCGGTTCTTGTCGAGTGCCAGGTAGAGGAAGAGCCCGTCCATACCGCGGCCCTTGAGCAGCCGGATCAGGTGGTACTGGGTGCCCAGGGTGATCAGTATGTCCTCGATGCCGTCCTTGAGCCCGAGCTGTTCCATGGTGCGCACCTTGGCGCGTACCACGTCGGTGTTGCCCGCCGCGGCCACCGTCAGGTCGAGGTCCTTGCCACCGCCGATGGTGCCGAGGGCCATGCCGCTGGTGTAGTCGACGAGGGCCGCGCCCAGCGCGCCGTCGATCGACGAGGTGGCTTCCTTGAGAGCGGTTTCGGTATTGGCCATGAGAGGCGTACTTCCCTTCGTACTGCTTGATCTCGTGCGTGAGGGTTTGGTGTTTCGGGACGGAGTTGAGGTCCGTCCGGTGGTTCGGGACGGACTCGGAGTCCGTCCGGTGGTGCGTGTGGGGGTGGCGTTCGTGGGTCAGGAGGGCTCCGGCCGTTCGAGGACCCCATCGACCAGTTCGCCGATGCGGCCGCCCGAACGCCGGGCCTCCAGATGGAGCCGGCCCACGTTGACGCGTGGTCCGGCGAGCAGGGTGAGGACGGCCGACGAGCCCGCCGCGTACGTCGCGACATAGCCCCGGTCACCCCGGACGAGGAGTTCGCGGAAGCCGCCCTGTCCGGTGGCCTCCGTCAGCCGTGCGGAGACGCCGAGCGCGGCGGCGGTCAGCGCGGCGACGCCTTCCGCGTCCCCGGTGTCGGACGCCAGTATCAGCCCGTCCGTGCTGGCGGCGAGCGCGCCGGTGAGCTGTGGCATCCGCACGCGCAGCCGCTTCAGTTCGGCGAGCACATCGGCTTCGGCCGACATGAGCTGTCTCCTCTCGGCCCGCAGCCTCAACGCGCGCCTCATGGTGTGCGGACCGTGCTGCAAGGGGTGTGGTGGTGGGCGGGGCGGGGCGTCACAGGGGTGCCTCCAGTGCGTCGCGGATCCGGCGGAGCAGCGCGGTGTCCGGTGGGGACATCGGCCCCAGGCCCAGGGGGCCCGGACCGGGGAATACCAGTCCGTCGAATCCGGGACCGCCCGCTGTCCGCCGGTGCGCCTCCGTACCGTCCGGCGCGCGGCCGTGGGCTTCGGCTCCGGCCGCGGCTTGCCGATCGTGGGTTCCGGGGCCGGTGCCTCCCGGTGCCTGCCGGTACGTCTCGGCGCCGGTCGCTTCCTGTCGGTACGTCTCGGTGCCGAGTGCCGCTTGCCGGTGCGCCTCCGGATCGTCCGGTGCCTGCTCGCGCGTTCCCGTGCCGTCGTCCGGCAGTCGGCCGCGCCTGCCGGCGCCCGTACCGGTGGCGGTGTCCGTGTTGGCGCCCGTGCCCGTACGGCCGTCGGGGCGAGGGCCGCGGAAGCCGATGCTCTCGGGGCCCCGGCCCGAAGGCCGCGCGTGCCGGGGCGAAGCCGTGCCCCCGGACCCGTACGCCGTCCCGGTCCCAGTCCCGGCACCGGACCCGTACGCCGTCCCGGTCCCCGTCCCGGCTCCCGATCCGTACGCCGTCCCGGTCCCGGCTCCCGACCTGTACGCCGTCGCGGGCACAGGCACCAGCACAGGCGTGGGCGCGGGCGTGCCGATCAGGCCCTCAGCGGCGAGCCTGCGCACCTCGATCAGCGTGTTGAAGGCGGGGCGTCCCAGCTTGCGGGCGATGGCGGCCGGAGTCCGCACCCCGTCGGCCAGCTCCAGCAGCGAACGCCGCAGCGGACTGACCACGCGCCCGCGGAGCTGGGCCCGTACGGCGACCGGCGCGGTGTCGACCGAGGCGTGCGGCCATACGGAGTTCAGCAGCCGCCCGCGCCGCAGCGCCTCGCGCTCCACGGCCCTGGTCGGCACCGGCCGCACCCGGCCGAGCCAGTGGTGGACGCCGTAGCGGAACCGGGTCGGCCCGCCCGCCGGTCCCAGCGCGAAGTAGGCCGCGTCGTACAGCGCGGCGAGATGGCAGATCTCCATCTCCCCGTCGGCGACCTGGCCGCTGTCGACCAGATAGCGGGCGACCCCGTTACGCGCGCCCGCCTGGGCGACGGCGTCCTCCCAGCGGTCGGGCCGCAGCCGCCCGCTCGCGGTCAGCAGTACGTCGAGGCCCGGCGCGGCGGGGGCCTCGGCGTGCACGACCTGACCGTCCACCAGATACAGCGCGCCATGGTCGCGGATCAGCACCCCGGTGGCCCGCTCGTCCGCGAGCCTGACGAGCATCGGGGAGACGGCGGCGGCGCTCATCCGAGCACCAGCCTCTCGGCGAGGTTCTGCATCCGCATCCTGGCGAGCGCGAGATTTCCGAGGTCCCGGTCGAGCCAGAGATGGAGGAAGACGCTGCTGTCGAAGGTGGTCTCCACGAAGCGCACCACGTGGTAGCAGGTCCGGGTGGTGACGATGAAGTCCTCGACGAGGGGCCCGTCGTCCTTGGCGGCCGGATTCTCGTGGGCCGGACCAGCTCCTGACGGCCCGTCTGTAGTGGGCGGATAGACGGCGGGTGCCGTTTCGTCAGGTACCGTGCCGGAGGGTGCGGCTGCGATGGCCGCCCTCGGGGTCAGCAGCGCGAAGGCCGCGTACTCGGTTGCCACCCGCGACAGTTCGGCGGTCTCCGCCGCCATCGCCTCGTGGTCGCCGCCCGGCGCTTCGCCGACCGTGCCGAGGGAGAGCCCGCTGACCCAGTCCACGATGGACGCCCCGCGCGCACCCGGCACCAGCATGGCTTCCAGCAGACACTCGTCGATTCCGGGCACGTCGCTTCCCTTCTCCGCCTCCGGCGGTCCGCGCACTGATGTGCGGGCCTGTGACGGAAAGGTTACGCAACGTTGCGGGTGTCGTGGGGAGTTGTGGCAAATTCCATCGGAACTTGCCACTGTCCCGATAAGGTTCGCTCACCAGTCGTCAGCTTTTGTCGTTTCAGAGCTGGACCCCTGGGGGCCCGCGCTCGAACACACCCTATCTGGCCAGGGGTGTTGTGCGGAATGGGGTCCTCCGGAAAAACATGTAAAGATCATCTAAAACGACTTCAGGTGCTACCCGTCCACCGCTCCGGGCCTCCCCCGCCGCGCCTACAGCAGGGCGTCCGCGAGGCCGCCGCCCGACTCCGCGACGATCTCGGCGAGGCTCTGCGGAGCCCGTACGAGGGAGAATCGCACCGATTCGTCCCGCGCGGTGGTCTCCGCGCCGCCGGTCGCGCGCCCGTCCGTGACGTCGTTCCCGCGCTGGTTCCGGTCCTCGTTCCCGCGCTCGTTCCCGCGCTCGTTTCCGCGCTCGTTCCCGCCGAGGCTCCCGGCCCCGCTCCCGCTCCCGCCCTCGTTCCGGCTCCCGCTTCCTGCTGCGGCCGTGTCGAACCCGTACACCCCCGGCCGCGGCAGGCTGTTGTACCCGTAGTGGTTGGAGAAGTAGTACGCCCCGGTGTCGAGCACCGCGACCACATCGCCCTGCTCCAGCAACGGCAACTTCCGCGCCTCGGCCAGCAGGTCGCCCGCGAAACAGGCGGGCCCCGCGATGTCCTGCGCCACGGGCTCGCCCGGCTTGGGGAGCCCCCCGGCGTCGTACGCGACGATCCGCAGCGGCCAGGAGGCCGGGTCGTAGACGGTACGGGTGGCGACCTGGACGCCCGCGTGGGTGACCGCGATGGGGCGCGAGCCCGAGACCTTCGCGTACTCGACCCGCGTGAGGATCGTGCCGTGCTTGGCGAGCAGCGCGCGCCCGAACTCCGTGACCAGCCCGTACCGCCCGTCCAGCAGGCCGGGGACCCGCTCCTTCAGCAGCGCCGCGTACGCGGCGAAGGTCGGAGTCGTCTCGTCGGAGGCGAAGTTGACGGGGAGTCCGCCGCCGATGTCGATCGTGTCGACCTGTCGACGCCCGGCCGCCGCGTTGATCTCCTCGGCGAGCGCGTACACCTCCCGTACACCCTCGATCATCCGGTCCAGCGGAACGCCCTGCGAGCCGGAGTGCGTGTGCAGCCGCGTCAGCCAGGGCCGGTCCAGATACATCCGTACGACGGCCTCCCGCGCGCCCTCGTCGCGCAGCGCCACCCCGAACTTGGAGGTCGCGGTGGCGGTGGACAGCGCGCCGATCGACCCTCCGCCGATCTGCGGATTGACCCGCAGCCCCAGCGGGGAGGCCGTGCCGCGCGCTGATTCCGTGCCCCCACGCGAGCCCGCGCCGCCCGCCGAGCCCGTACCGCCTCCCGAGTCCGTACCGCCTCCCGAGTCCGCGCCGCGTGCCGAGTCCGCGCCGCCCCCGGCCACGAGCGCGTCGATCCGGGCCAGCTCCTGCGGATTGTCGGCGTTGACCGCGATCCCCAGGGCGAGCGCCTCGCGCAGCTCGCCCGGCGTCTTGGCGGGCGAGTCGAGGACCATGCGGTCCGCGCCGAAGCCCGCCGCGCGCGCCAGCGCCAGCTCACCGGGGCTCGCGACCTCCGCGCCGATGCCCTCGGCGTTCAGCAGGGCCAGTACGGGCACCAGGGGCGCGGCCTTCACGGCGAAGGCGTGCAGGACGGGCGCGTCGGTGACGGCGGCGAAAGCGTTCCGCAGGGAGGCGGCCGAGGCGCGCACACCGGCCACGTCGAGGAGGGCGACGACGGGCTGCTCCTCGCTGAGAAGTCCCCGCTCGACGGCTGCCCGGACGGCTTGATCACGGCGTTCCACGGTCATGCGGGCAAGCCAATCACCCGGCCTCCTCCGGCGCGACCTGTTGACTAGAACTATTCAGGGGATCAGGATGTGAATAATTCGAGTCGCGAGGAGGCGTCTCCATGTCAGGACCCCGCCCCGTACGGGCGCCGCGCGGTACGGAACTGAGCGCCTTGGGATGGCAGCAGGAAGCCGCCCTCCGCATGCTTCAGAACAACCTCGACCCCGAGGTCGCCGAACACCCCGACAAGCTCGTCGTCTACGGCGGCACCGGCAAGGCGGCCCGCGACTGGCGCTCCTTCGACGCCATGGTCCGCACGCTCAGGACCCTCAAGCAGGACGAGACGATGCTCGTCCAGTCCGGCCGCCCGGTCGGTGTGATGCAGACCCACGAATGGGCCCCACGCGTCCTGATCGCCAACTCCAACCTGGTCGGCGACTGGGCGAACTGGGAGGAGTTCCGGCGGCTCGAGGCCCTCGGCCTGACCATGTACGGCCAGATGACCGCCGGCTCCTGGATCTACATCGGCACCCAGGGCATCCTCCAGGGGACGTACGAGACCTTCGCGGCCGTCGCCGCCAAGCTGCACTCCCTGGGCAAGGGCGCGGGCGGCCCGGCCGGCGGCTCCCTCGCCGGGACGATCACCCTCACCGCCGGCCTCGGCGGCATGGGCGGCGCGCAGCCCCTCGCCGTCACCATGAACGACGGCGTGGCGATCTGCGTCGACTGCGACCCCCGCGCCATCGACCGCCGTATCGAGCACCGCTATCTCGACGTACGCGCCGATTCGCTGGAACACGCCCTCCAGCTCGCGACCGACGCCCGCGACGCCCGCCGCCCCCTCTCCATCGGCGTCCTCGGCAACGCGGCGGACGTGGTTCCCCGGCTGCTCGCGATGGGCGCGCCCATCGACATCGTCACCGACCAGACCAGCGCCCACGACCCGCTCTCATACCTCCCCAGCGGCGTCGACTTCGCCGACATGGCCTCGTACGCGGCCGAGAAGCCCGCCGACTTCACCCGGCGGGCGCGGGAGTCCATGGCCCGTCACGTCGAGGCGATGGTCGGCTTCATGGACGCGGGAGCGGAGGTCTTCGACTACGGGAACTCCATCCGCGGCGAGGCCAGGCTCGCGGGCTACGACCGGGCCTTCGCCTTCCCCGGCTTCGTACCCGCCTACATCCGGCCGCTGTTCTGCGAGGGCAAGGGCCCGTTCCGCTGGGCGGCCCTCTCGGGCGAGGCGTCCGACATCGCCAAGACGGACAAGGCGATCCTGGAGCTGTTCCCGGAGAACGAGTCCCTGCACCGCTGGATCAGGCTGGCGGGCGAACGCGTCCACTTCCAGGGGCTCCCGGCCCGTATCTGCTGGCTCGGCTACGGCGAACGCGACCGGGCGGGCGAGCGCTTCAACGACATGGTCGCGAGCGGCGAGCTGGCCGCGCCCCTCGCCATCGGCCGCGACCACCTCGACTGCGGTTCGGTCGCCTCCCCGTACCGCGAGACCGAGGCGATGCTCGACGGTTCGGACGCGATCGCCGACTGGCCGCTGCTGAACGCCATGGTGAACGTCGCCTCCGGCGCGTCCTGGGTCTCCATCCACCACGGCGGGGGAGTGGGCATGGGCCGCTCCATCCACGCGGGTCAGGTGACGGTCGCGGACGGCACGGAGCTGGCGGGCGAGAAGGTGCGCAGGGTTCTGACGAACGATCCGGGGATGGGCGTCATCCGGCACGTCGACGCGGGGTACGACCTGGCCGAGTCGGTGGCGGAGGAGAAGGGCGTACGCGTACCGATGGGGGAGGGCTCGGAGTGACCACTCCTGCGGCGGACGGCTCCTCCGGTACGGGGTCGGACGCGGGCCGAGGCGGGGCCTCCGGTACGGGACCATCCGGTACGGGGTCGGACGCGGGCCGAGGCGGGGCCTCCGGTACGGGATCCAGTACGGGCGCGGGCCGAGGCGAGGGCCCCGGCCCCGGCTCCCGTACCAGCCCCGGCCCCGGTACTGACTCCGCTCCCGGCCCCGGCCCCGGCTTCCACGCCATGTGGCGGCAGCTCGCTCCCGTCGGCCGCGACCGGCACAGCCACGGCTACCGGCGCTTCGCCTGGACCGGCGCGGACGCCGACTGCCGGGCCTGGTTCCGCGAACAGGCCCTCGCGCGCGGGCTCGCCTACGAGACCGACCGCAACGGCAACCAGTGGGCCTGGCTCGGCGACCCGGCCGCCGGGGACGCCGTCGTCACCGGCTCGCACCTCGACTCCGTACCGGACGGCGGTGCCTTCGACGGCCCGCTCGGCGTCGTCTCCTCCTTCGCCGCGCTCGACGAACTCCGGGGCCGGGGAGCGGAGTTCACCAGACCGGTGGCGATCGCCAACTTCGGCGACGAGGAAGGCGCGCGCTTCGGACTCGCCTGCGTCGGCTCCCGCCTCACCGTGGGACAGCTGACGAAGGAGAAGGCGTACGCGCTGAGGGACGCCGACGGCGTCACCCTCCCGCAGGCCATGGAGGCGGCGGGCCACGACCCCGACGCCATCGGCCCCGACCCCGAACGGCTCTCCCGCATCGGCGCGTTCGTGGAACTCCACGTCGAACAGGGCCGCGCCCTCGATCTGTCCGGAGCCCCCGTCGGCATCGCCTCCGCGATCTGGCCGCACGGCCGCTGGCGGTTCGACTTCCACGGCGAGGCCAACCACGCGGGCACCACCCGCCTCGCCGACCGCCGCGACCCGATGCTCACCTACGCCGAGACCGTCCTCACCGCCCGCCGCGAGGCCGAACTCGCGGGCGCGGTCGCCACTTTCGGCAAGGTCTCCGTCGAGCCCAACGGCGTCAACGCGATCCCGTCCCTCGTCCGGGGCTGGCTCGACTCCCGCGCCACGGACCAGACCACCCTCGACACGGTCGTCGCCGCGATCGAACAGGCCGCGCGGGACCGCGCCCGGAACGACGGAGTGGACCTCACCGTCGTACGGGAGTCCTTCACCCCGGTCGTCGAGTTCGAGCACGCCCTGCGGGACGAGCTGAACCGCGTCCTCGGCGGACGGATCCCCGTCCTCGGCACGGGCGCGGGACACGACGCCGGAATCCTGTCCGCCGCGGTCCCGGCCGCCATGCTGTTCGTACGGAACCCCACGGGCGTCTCGCACTCCCCGGCCGAGTTCGCGGCGGAGGACGACTGCGTGGCCGGGGTGCTGGCGCTCGCCGACGTACTGGAGGGCCTGGCATGCAGGACGCACCCGTGACCTACTGGGCGGAGTACGCCTGGCTGGACACCCATGTCGAGCCGGGCGTCGCGCTGGACGTACGGGACGGCCGCGTCGCCGCCGTACGCACCGGGACCGAGAGCCCCCCGCCGGGCGCGGAAGTACTGCGCGGCCTGACGATCCCCGGCCTGGCGAACACCCACTCGCACGCCTTCCACCGGGCGCTGCGGGGGAGTGCCCAGGTCGGCACCGGCACGTTCTGGACCTGGCGCGAGATCATGTACGACGTCGCCGCCCGGCTGACCCCCGACAGCTACTTCGCGCTCGCGCGAGCGGTGTACGCGGAGATGGCGCTCGCCGGGATCACGGCGGTGGGCGAGTTCCACTACCTCCACCACGGCCCCGGCGGCGTCCCGTACGCCGACCCCAACGCGATGGGCGAAGCCCTCATCGCGGCGGCGGCCGACGCGGGCATCCGCATCACCCTCCTCGACACGGTCTACCTCCACGGCGGCCTCACCCGCGACGGCTACCGGCCCCTCGAGGGACCGCAACTGCGGTTCGGCGACGGCTCGGCGGACGGCTGGTACGAGCGCTGGTCCCGGCTCAAGCCGAGCGGGCACGCGCTGATCGGCGCGGCGGTGCACTCCGTACGGGCGTTCTCGACGACCGACGGGTACGAGGAGTTCGCGGCCCGCACCGACGGCGTACCCGTCCATGTGCACCTCTCCGAACAGCCCGCCGAGAACGCGGCGTGCCTCGCCGTCCACGGCTGCACGCCGACGCGGCTCCTGGACCGCGCCGGCTTCTGGAAGCCGACGACGACGGCCGTCCACGCGACGCATCTCACGGACGACGACATCCGGGTCCTGGGCGCGGCGGGGGCGGGCGTCTGCATGTGCCCGACGACGGAACGCGACCTCGCCGACGGCATCGGCCCGGCCGTCGCCCTCCAGCGCGAGGGCTCCACCCTCTCCCTGGGCAGCGACAGTCACGCCGTCATCGACCTCCTGGAAGAGGCCCGCGCCCTCGAACTGAACGAACGCCTCCGCACCCGCACCCGAGGCCACTGGACCGCCGCCGCACTGCTGCGCGCCGCGACCGCCGACGGCCACGCGGCCCTCGGCCGTCCCGACGCGGGCCGCCTGGAGCCCGGCGCGCTCGCCGACTTCACCACCCTCGCCCTCGACACCGTCCGCACCGCGGGCCCGGCGGCGCGGCTCGGGGCGGAGACGGCGGTGTTCGCGGCGACGGCGGCCGATGTCCGCGATGTGGTGGTCGCGGGCCGCCGGGTGGTCCGGTCCGGGGCGCACGCTCTGGTGCCGGACGCGGCGTCGGAACTCGCCGCGACGATTGCCGCGTTGCGGCGGTGAGGGCGGGGTGTCGGAAGCCGGTCCCGTCGGCGTTCGGGGCGCGGGGCGGTCCTCGTTCGCGGGACGGGGGACGGGGGACGTGACGGGGCCTGGCAGGCCCGGCCGTCCCACGGCCACGCGGCCCGGACCACGATTCGGGTCCGTTCACAGACGCCGGACGGGCTGGAGGCGGCGGGTTCTGCGCGGGCTGGCGGGTTCGGCTTGCCGGAGTGGCTGGATGCGGTCGGTCCTCGCCGGGTCGCCGGGTCGGGGGTTTCCGGGTCGCGGGTCGCCGGGTCGCGGGTCGCCGGGCGGTCCGGTCTGGAGCCCACGCTCCGGTGCCGGACGCGCCGTAGGAGACCGCCCCGGCCAAGGGAAGGGCGGGGGACACCTCGTAGTACTCACGGAAAGGGAGCCATGAACACCGACACCCCCACCAGCAGCGGCAGCGCCCCTCGCACCACCACCGGTCGCGACAGCGACCCCCGCACCACCCTTCTCACCAACATCGGGAGCCTCGTCACCAACGACCCTGAGCAGGGCGACCGTGACACCCACCCCCTCCACCTCGTCGAGAACGCCGCCGTCCTCATCGAGGGTGACCACATCGCCTGGACCGGCCCCGCCGCGACCGCCCCGGCCGCCGACGAGGTGTACGACGCCGAGGGCCGAGCCGTCGTCCCCGGCTTCGTCGACTCGCACTCGCACCTCGTGTTCGCGGGCGACCGGACCCAGGAGTTCAACGCCCGCATGTCCGGCCGCCTCTACGAGGCGGGCGGCATCCGTACGACCGTCGCCGCCACCCGCGCCGCCACCGACGAGGCGCTGGAGGCGAACCTCGTCCGCTATCTCGGCGAAGCCCTCCGCCAGGGGACGACGACGTTCGAGACGAAGTCCGGATACGGGCTCACCACCCACGACGAGGCCCGCGCGCTGAGGATCGCCGCGCGGCACACGGACGAGGTGACCTATCTCGGCGCGCACATCGTCGCGCCGGAGTACGCGGACGATCCGGCCGCCTACGTGGAGCTGGTCACAGGCGAGATGCTGGACGCCTGCGCGCCCCACGCCCGCTGGGTCGACGTGTTCTGCGAGACGGGCGCGTTCGACGGGGACCAGGCGCGCGCGATCCTGACGGCGGGCCGGGCGAAGGGGCTCGTCCCCCGCGTACACGCCAACCAGCTGGGTCACGGCCCCGGAGTACGACTCGCCGTGGAACTGGACGCGGCCAGCGCGGACCACTGCACCCACCTCACCCGGCAGGACGTCGACGCCCTCGCCGACGGGAACACGGTCGCGACCCTGCTGCCGGGCGCGGAGTTCTCGACTCGGGCCGAGTGGCCGGACGCCCGGCGGCTGCTGGACGCGGGGGTCACCGTCGCACTGTCGACGGACTGCAATCCGGGCTCGTCGTTCACCTCGTCCATGCCGTTCTGCGTCGCCCTCGCCGTACGCGACATGGGGATGACCCCCGACGAGGCGCTGTGGTCGGCCACGGCGGGCGGTGCGGCGGCCCTGAGACGTACGGACATCGGCCGGATCGCCCCCGGCGCACGGGCCGACCTCGTGGTGCTGGACGCGCCGAGCCATGTGCATCTGGCGTACCGGCCGGGGGTCCCTCTGGTGCGGGACGTATGGCGTCACGGACGCCGGACCTGAAACCCGCCGCGCCCCCGTCCGCACGACGTCGGGGGCGCCGGACGCCAGGAAAACCGGACGCCAGGAAAACCGGACGCCAGGAACGCCAGACGTCGGGAACGCCAGACGTCGGGGACGGGTCAGGGCCGCAGATGCCGGTAGACGCCGGGGTTGGCCCGCAGGAACTCGCCGAAGCTCTGGGCCGGGTGGCCCGCCAGCTTGGGCACGGCGTCGGAGACGGTCGCCATCTCGCCCGCCGCGATGGCCTCGTACGAGGTAACCCAGCCGGTCACCTCCCACTCCTCCGCGCCGTAGCCGGACCGCGAGGCGTACGCCTCCTCCTCGCTCTCGGGCACATAGGTCACCGTGCGCCCGGCGAACCTGGTCAGTTCGGCGGCGGCCTCCGCGAGGGTGATCGCCGACGGGCCGGTCATCTCGTACGTCACCGAGTCATGGCCGTCGCCGAGGAGTACGCCGACCGCCGCGTCCGCGACGTCGTCGTGTGCGACCGCCGAGACGCGCCCCTTTCCGGCCGGCCCCCGGATCACCCCGTCCGCCCCGGCCATGCCCGCGAGCGCGGCGAGGTAGAAGCTGTCGCGCAGGAACGTGTGGCGCAGCCCGGACGCGCGGATGTACTCCTCCGTGTGCCAGTGGTCGCGGGCGAAGGTGAAGGTGGCCTCGGGCGACGCCCCCAGGAACGACAGGTACACGATCCGCTCGACCCCGGCCGCGACCGCCGCGTCCACGGCGGCGGTGTGCTCGGCGACCCGGCCCGGCGACTCGTGCGCGGAGACCAGGAACAGGGTCCGCGTCCCGTCACAGGCGCGCCGCATCGCTTCGCCGTCCCCGTACGCGGCGGCCGGGGCGATGGAACTGCCCGCGAGCCGGGGCAGCCGCGCGGGGGCGCGGCCGAGGAGCCGGGTCGCGGCTCCCCGCTCGGCGAGCCGGCGCGCCACCCGCCCGCCGATCTTGCCGCTCGCTCCGGTGACGGCGATGACATGGGAGGTGACGTGGGCGGGCGCGGGTGCGGGGGTGGGCTCTGACGGCATGGGGTCGGTCCTTCAGCGGTAGACGGCGGCGTAGGGGCGGGGCGTTCGGAGTACGGGCGGGCGTATCGAGCGCAAGTCTGGCCCAGAGGCGTACGACCGCAGCGCACACCGGGGTTGGCCGACAGGAGTGTCGGCCGTGGCAGGTCGGGGAGCCGGTGGGCGCGGCTGGGCGGCGCGGGAGTCCCGGTGGGCGCGGCGGGAGCCGGACGCGATGGCTCCGGGTACTGGCGTGAAGTCGCCAGAACCGCCTCCGACCAGGCAGAACCGCATGTTCGACATAGACCGGACCGGTGGAACGCCCGCTCCCGCGGCCGCGGATGTCAGTGGGCCGATCTACGGTCATTTCCATGTTGCGATCAATGTTGCGATCCATGCAGGCGCTCGTCTACGTCCATCCGCCCGCCCTGGATTCGGGAGCCCGTCCCGCCCGCCCGCCGTGCGCGTCCTTGTTATCGGGCGTCGTCGTGCCAGCCGCCCATCGGGTAGTCGAGGTAGCCGTCCGCATTGCCCGAGTAGTACGTGGACGGGTCCCCGAGCGTCAGGTCGCGGCTCAGCGCGAAGCGGGCGACGAGGTCGGGGTTGGCGATGAAGTGCCTGGCGAACGACACCGCGTCCGCGATCCCCGCCTCGATGACCGCGTTCCCGGAGCCGTGGCCGAAACCGAGGTTGGCGATCAGGGGGCCGTCGAACAGCCGTCGGTAGCGTGCGAACGCTTCAAAGTCGGGTGCGTCGCCCGGATCAGTGAGCTGCCGCCCCTGGAGGTGCAGATACGCCACGGGACGGTCGCGCAGCTCCGCCACCAGCTCGTCGTAGTCCGCGAGGGTCCGGTCGTCGGGGGTGAACAGCTCGCCGACATTCCAGTAGGGCGAGAGCCGGACACCGATGTTCCGTCCGTCCCACGGGACGGCGACGGCGTCGATGATCTCCAGCAGCAGGCGTCGCCGCCCGGCTGCGCTCCCGCCGTAGGAGTCGGTGCGGTGGTTCAGACGGGGGTTGAGGAACTGCGGTATGAGAAAGGGGCCGACGGCATGGATCTCGACCCCGTCGAACCCCGCGCGCCGGGCGTTCGCCGCGGCCGAGCGGTAGTCCGCGATCGTGCGCTCGATGTCCGGGACGCTCATCTCGCGGGGGACGACCGTCTCCCGGAAGCCGTCCGCGGTGAAGGACATCTCCCGAGGGTTGACGGCGGACGGCCCGGCGGGCAGTTCTCCCCGGAGGAGATCAGGGTGCGATACGGCCCCGCTGTGCCAGAGCTGGAGCACGATACGGCCGCCGAGCGCGTGGACGACGTCGGTGACGCGCCGCCACCCGGCGACCTGCTCCTCGCTGTAGACGCCGGGGACGTTGGCGAAGCCGATGGCCCGCTCACAGACCCAGGTCCCCTCGGTGATGATCAGCCCGGCGGCGGCCCGCTGGGCGTAGTACGCGGCGTGCAGCTCCGTCGGCACCAGCCCGTCGTTGGCCGCGCGGGCACGGGTGGCCGAGGCCATCACCACCCGGTTGGGCAGCGAGAGGTCACCGAAGTCCGCCCGCCGCAGCAGCGGCTGGTCGAGGGCGGTCGGCTGAACGGTGTTCGTCATGGATATCTCCTCATCATGGGTTTCTCCTGCCGCCGAGGCCGAGGCCGAGGCCGGAGCAGGGATCGGGGCCGGGGCCGGCGAAGGCCCGGTCGGTCCGGGCCCGGCCAGTCCGGTCAGGTCCGGCGCACGAGGGGTGTACGCGCCGTACACCTGGAAGGGCCGTATGCCTGGAAGGGCCGTACGCCGACAGGAAGGCGGCAGGACGGTGAGGCCGCCGGGCGGGACGGTCACATCGGCCGCGCCCGGTGCCTCATAAGATCGACGCACCGCGAGCGGGAAAGGTGACCGATGGACGAGCGGGACGGGCTGGCGGAACGCTTCGAGACGCACCGGAGCCGTCTGCGAGCGGTCGCCTACCGGATGCTCGGCTCGCTCACCGATGCCGACGACGCGGTCCAGGAGTCCTGGCTGCGCCTCAGCCGTGTCCACGCCGACGACATCGAGAATCTGGCGGCCTGGCTGACGACGGTCGTCTCGCGGGTCTGCCTCGACATGCTCCGCTCCCGCGCGTCACGGCAGGAGGATCCGGTCGGGCAGTGGATGCCCGACCGGATCGCGGACCTCGGCGACGGAGGCGACCCCGAGCACGAGACCGTGCTGATCGACTCGGTCGGCCGGGCGCTGCTCGTGGTGCTGGACACCCTGGGGCCGGCGGAGCGGATCGCGTTCGTCCTGCACGACATGTTCGCCGTGCCGTTCGGCGAGATCGCTCCCATCGTGGAACGCTCGACGGCCGCCACGAAGAAGCTCGCCAGCCGTGCCCGCCAACGGGTGAAGGGCTCGGCGGCGCTGCCCGTGGCCGATCTGGCCCGGCACCGGCTGGTCGTCGACGCCTTCCTCGCCGCGTCGCGCAGCGGCGATCTGGACGCGCTGCTGGCGGTGCTGGACCCCGACGTCGTACGCCGGGCCGACCGCGCCGCCCTCCCGCCGGGCGTGGCGACGGAAGCGCGCGGCGCGCGGAACGTGGCGGAGGAGACCATGGTCCTCGGGCGGATGGCTCGGTTCGCGGAACCGGCGCTCGTGAACGGAGCCGTGGGGGTCGTCGTTGCCCCGCACGGACGGCTGATGCGCGTACTCGCCCTCACGATCGAGGGCGGAAGGATCACGGCGTACGAGGTGATCGCCGATCCCGCCCGTCTGCTCCGGCTCCACCTGGCTGTTCTCGACGCGTGACGGAACGGCCCACCCGCACGATCCGCCGCCCCCGCACGATCCGCCGCGCCCGCCGCCCCCGTGCGTGCCCCCGCACGATCCGCCGCGCCCGTGCGTGCCCCCGCACGATCCGCCGCGCCCGTGCGTGCCCCCGCACGATCCGCCGCGCCCACCGCCCCCGTGAGCGCCCCCCGAATCCGTACGCGCCATGGCGCCCCAGGCGTCAGGCCGCCCCGCCCACCCGAACCGGCAGCACCTCCACGCTGTTCCCGACGAAACCGGCGTGGCGCGGCAGCTCCGCCTCGGGAATCGCGAGATCCAGTTCCGGGTAACGCGTGAACAGCCGCTCCAGCGCGATCGTCGTCTCCAGCCGGGCCAGCGGGGAGCCCACGCAGTAGTGCGCGCCGTGCCCGAGCGAGAGATGGCGGGTCGCCGGGACCCGGGTCACGTCGAAGCGGTCGGCGTCCCGGCCGTGGGAGCCCGGGTCGCGTCCGGCGGCGGAGTAGCCCGCGAGTACGGGGGTGCCCTTCGGGATGACCGTCCCGCTCAGGGTGATGTCCCGCGTCGGGTACCGGAAGGGGAAGTAGCTGACCGGGCTGTCCCAGCGCAGGGTCTCTTCCACCGCGCCCGCCCAGGACGCCTTGCCGGAGAGCAGGAGCGCGAGTTGGTCGCGGTGGCCGCAGAGCGCCCGTACGGCGTTGGTGATCAGGTTGAGGGTGGTCTCATGGCCCGCGACGACGAAGAGCAGCAGGGTGCCTATCAGCTCCGGCTGGCTCAGCCGGTCGCCGTGGTCCTCACGCGCGGCGATCAGCGCGCTGGTCAGATCGTCGCCCGGATTCCGCGCACGGGTGGCCGCGATGCCGGAGAGGGCCTGGATCATCTCCTGGTTCGCCGCGATCGCCTCCTGCGGGCCGGTCGAGGTGCTCACGATCCGCTCGGACAGCCGGTGCAACCGGTCCTGGTGCTCGGGATCCACGCCGAACAGCTCGCAGATCACGCTCATCGGCAGCGGCAGTGCGAAATGGGTCCGCAGATCGACGACGCCGCCGTTCGCCCGTGCCGCCTCGCCCAGCCCGTCCAGCAGCCCGGCCGTGACGGCCTCCACCTTCGGCCGCATGGCTTCCACCCGCCGTACGGTGAACGCCTTGCTCACCAGCGAACGCAGCCTGCGGTGTTCATCCCCGTCGGCGGTGAGCATTCCGGGGACGGTGGCGAAGGTCCGCAGCGGCCATCCATCGGGAATCCGGCCGTCCCGGAGCGCGGTGAAGTACTCGGGCCCCTTGGCGACGTCGGGGTGGGAGAGGAACTCCCTGAGCGCCTCATGGCCGAGCACGACCATGCCGGGGACGCCGTCGGGAAGTAAGACCTCGGCCACGGCGTTCCGGGCGCGTAGCCGGGTGTTGACCGCGTGCGGGCAGCCGCCGCGGAGGTCCATACGGTGGGGCGGGGTGGCGGATGAGGGATTCAACTCGGCTCTCCTTAGTGACGGGAACGCCAGGCCGGTACGTGCCACCGGCCCCGCGTCCCCGGGAATCCGATACGGGACGGTCAGGGCCGGGGCGACGGCGTCACCGCCAGGGGCGTGGAACACCGCGAGATCCGGGCCGGGAGCCATGGACCGACCACGTACAGCGCCCTGAGAACCCGCGTCGCACGCGTCACCCGGATCGCCTCGACGGCAACGGCCCGCCCCGACGGCACACGCCCCGGACACCCGGCTTTCCCGCCGTTTCCGCACAGCGCTCGCCCCACCGTGTACTCGCCGCTGAGCGCTCCGGCCACGGCCACTCCCCTCACATTCAGAGGGAACGATCGCGGCCGGTGTGAGCACTGTCAATGCCCTGTACGGGACGGCTCCGTCACTCCTGAATGTCGGGCTGGCGGGGCCGGTTGGTGCTGAGGCGGCGTCGGCGATTCGGTGGACTCACCGGTACAGGTGGAGTCGGTGCCTGACCGGCCACGAAAGGGGGAAGGGCGACCCTGTCGGTGATCAAGAACAAGACAGCCACCGACGGGACGTGTGTCCGTCCGGAATCCCGTAAACGATCAAGAGCGGTGCCCATGTCGCGCAAGGAGCGCACCAAAGCGGTCATCCCCAGGGGCAGGTACGGCTGACACGCGGAAAACCCAGGTGCTCACAGAAGGTGCACCCATCGTCCAAATGTGACTCTCAGTGTCGGATGCTGTGAATACGGTTGCTCTCCGTTCGTATCCGAAGTGGTAGCAGCACCTTCTGTCTGGAGAACTCGTGGCACGCTTCCGTACCCGTCTGGCCCTGCTCGGCTCGGCCACCGCTCTCGCCGCCGGCGCCGTCGTCCCCGCGCAGTTCGTCGGGGCTCAGCCCGCCGCCGCGGCGGACCGCCAGTGGGTCGCCCTGGGTGACTCCTACACCGCCGGGGTCATCCGGGCCGCGGGCGACACCTTCGAAATCCCGCGCGACGGCTGTGAGCGCACCGACCGGTCCTACCCCCAGGTGATCGACCGCGACCTCGGCTCGCTCTTCGACCTGACCAACGTCAGCTGCGGAGCCGCCACCATCGAGAACGTCACCGATGAGGCCCAGCAGCCGATCGGCCGTCACCTGCCGCCCTTCGTCGAGGACCCGGACTACCCCTTCCCCGCGGTGCCGCCTCAGTCCGAGGCGGTGGGCCCCGGCACCGACGTGATCACCGTCGGCGTGGGCGGAAACACCCTCGGCTTCGCCGACATCCTCCGCAAGTGCCCGGAGCTGGGCCAGGAAAGCGGTGGCGTGGGCACCCCGTGCAAGGACGCCCTGGCCGCCGGGATCCCGGACAGGCTGAACAAGGTGAGCCAGGAGTACGACCGGATGCTCAACGTGCTCCACGAGCGCGCCCCGCACGCGAAGATCCTGGCTGTCGGCTACCCCACGATCGTCCCCAAGGACACCTCCAAGTGCCGCTACAACGACCTGACGCAGTTCGGCTCGATCACCCAGGGCGACCTGGACTGGCTGCGCCAGGACGTCCTGGAACCCCTCAACGCGACCATTGAGAAGTCGACCGGCACACAGGCAGCCGCCGGCTTCGTCGACCTCTACGACTCCTCCCAGAACCACAGCGTCTGTGACGCCGGCAAGTGGATGGAGGGCTTCATCACCGCCCCTGACCAGCTGTCCTTCGTGCACCCCAACGCCCTCGGTCACCGCAACGCCGCCGACCACGTCGAAGAAGCGATGCTGAACACCCTCGCCTGAGCCGACCCGCCCCAAGCCCGCCCCAGGCCCCGCCCGACGGTCCTGCGGCGAACGGGCCTCCGGCATCAGCCGGAGGCCCGTTCCGCGTTCCGGACAAACCGACGGTCAGGCATGAGAGACAGACCCGGCTCCGGTCCGAGACCGTGAGTCCGCTCCGGTTACCGCTTCTCAGCGGGAGCCGGCGGGGGAGCCGTCGGCGCCCGGGTAGGTGTGGTGCCACGGCTGGATGCCCTCGAACACCGCACTGGCTGCGAGGACGTCGGCGTCGTGCTGCCGCCGTCCGATGATCTGCAGACCCACCGGCATGCCCTGGGCGGTGAGTCCGGCGGGGACGGAGGCGGCGGGATTCCCGGTCATGTTCATGATGTAGGTCAGGCACCAGCCGAGCAGCGGACTGACCGGCTCGCCGTTGATCTCGGTCGGGCCCTTCGTGTCGCCGTCCGTCGTGTTGGCGACCGCCGTCACCCCGACGGTGGGCGTCAGCAGCAGCTGGTAGTCGGTGAACACGTTCTGTAGAACGTCGTACACATGGGAACGCTGAGCCTGGTCCCGGACGAAGTCGAGGCCGGTCAGCCGCGCACCGGTCTCCACCGACTCGTGGAGTTCCCTGGGCATGTCGGCCGCGTGCGCGCCGAGGAGGTCCACACCCTGCTCCTTGAGGTTGTAGATCGCATCCATGTTCGAGACCGCGATGATCCGGTAGAACAAATCGGTCAGCTCACCGTGGCTGAGCCCGAAGTCCATGTCGATCTTCTCGACGCTGGCGCCCGCACGTTCGAAAACCCGGACGGCCTCCGCCACGACGGCCGCGACCTCGGGATCGACCGGGTATGTGCCGAAGTCGGGGCTGTAGGCGATCCGCCAGTTCCGCACCTCCCGGCCGAGGAAGGCCGAGAAGTCCGTGGGAGCTCCCCAGCTGAACGGGTCGCGGGGGTCGGCCCCGGCGAGCGCCCCGAGCCCGACCGCGGCGTCCCTGACCGTACGCGTGATCATGCCCTCGTGGACGAAGGGGTTGATCCCGCCGAAGGCGTTGGGCCGGATGGCCGCCGGCACCAGACCCGCCGACTGCTTGAACCCGAAGACTCCGCACCAGGAGGAGGGGATCCGGATGGAGCCCCCCGCGTCCGTGCCCTCCGCGAACGGGACCATGCCGTCGGCGACCGCGGCGGCGCTGCCGCCGGAGGAGCCTCCGGCGTTTCTCGTCGGGTCGAAGGGATTGCCGGTGGGGCCGAAGAGGGGATTGTCGGACACTCCCCGGAAGCCCAGGACGGGAGCATTGGTCTTGCCGACGATGATCGCTCCGGCGGCCTCCATCCGCTCCGCCCACACGCAGTAGTGCTGGGGCACGTAGTCGGCCAGCGCGCGGATGCCGCCCAAGGTGGTGGGCCAGCCGGGCTTGGAGTCGAAGAGGTCCTTCATCAGCGTCGGCACCCCGTAGAAGACGCCGAGCGGCTCGTCCGGGTCGGCGTTCAGCACCGTCTTCTCGGCGGCGCGCGCCCGCTCCCTGGCCTCGTCGTACCCCTTGTAGACGACGGCGTTGATCTCCGGGTTGCGCTCCTCGATCCGGGAGACGACGCTCTCCATCACCTCCACGGGTGACAGCTCGCGGCTGCGGATGCGCTGGGCCAGCTCGGTGGCGGGCATGAAACGGATGTCGGGCAGGTCGTTCATGGGTTCTCCACGTGCCGGGTGAGCACCTTGTGACCGAAGACGGCTTCGCGGTCGATCATGGTGATGAGGACCTCGATGTCATGGACGGCGTCTTTGGTGCAGTTCATGGTGTTGTCCGAGAAGACGATATATCGGCGGTTTCGTCGGCTTCGACGGAGCCCATGCCGTACTCACATCGACGAACGTCGTGTCCGTTGATGCGCAGGGCAACCTGTACTGGATCCAGACCCGTGTGGAGGATCTGAGCCCGCAGGAGGGTCTGCGACGATGGCTCCATGAACGAGGCGGTCATTCCCATTCTTCGCGTCGAGGACTCTGCGGCGGCGGTCACCTGGTACGAGCGGCTGGGCTTCGCCAAGGAGTGGGAACACCGCTTCGAACCGGGATTTCCCGCGTTCGTGGAGGTCGCCCGGGGCGAGGTGCGGTTGTTCTTGTCGGAGCACGAGGGCGACGCCCGCCCCGACACGTTGGTCTACCTCCGCGTTCGTGACGTCGAGGCCATCGCCTCCGAGTTCGGTGTGCAGGTGAAGGACGCTCCGTGGGCGCGTGAGATCGAGCTGCGCGACCCTGACGGCAACCGGCTTCGGATCGGCACGCCGACGGAATGACACTCGCCTGCGGCGCACGCCGGGGAAGCCGTGGTGGTGCTGAGCGAGTACGGTCCGCGACATCGATGACGACGAGGGCAGGCGGGGCCGGTTGGTGCGGTGGTTCAGATGCTGGCGTTTTTGGCGTACGTGACGAGTCCGGCGAAGGCGTTGGGTGTCAGGTGCAGGCGGGGGCCGGACGGGTTCTTGCTGTCACGGACAGCGACGACATTGGTGAGCCCGGAGGCCACCTCGATACAGTCACCGCCGTTGGAGCCGCTGTAGCTGCTCTTGGCCCACGTGGCCACGGCGTGCCTGGGGGCTACCTCTATGCAGTTGCCCCCATTGGTGCCGCTGTAGCTGCTCTTGACCCAGGTCGCCAGAGTGGACCCCGGGGCCACCTCTACGCAGTTGCCGCCGTTGGCGGCGCTGTAGCTGCTTTTGATCCATGTCGCCGTGTCGCGGAGGTCGTGTTCCATGGTTGGAGTGCCCTTCCGTGAAGTCGCTGATCAGAGCTGCGGACTGTACGGGGGTGGCCCAGCCAATCCCGAGTGAGGGACTGGCGGGGCCGGTTGGCGCGGTGGTTCAGATGCTGGCGTTCTTGGCGTACGTGACGAGTCCGGCGAAGGCGTTGGGTGTCAGGTGCAGGGCCGGGCCGGTGGGGGTCTTGCTGTCACGTACGGGGACGATGTCTGTGTATCCGGGGGCCACCTCGATGCAGTCGCCGCCGTTTGCGCCGCTGTAGCTGCTTTTGATCCATGTCGCCGCACTGAGATTCTGGTCCATTTTCGGAGTGCCCTTCCATGAAGTCGCTGATCAGAGCGGCAGATTCGCCAGCGGACAGAACATTCGCTCTGAGCACATCATAGGTCTGGGCATGCCGGGCGTAGACGGTTGGATCGTCGCTGAAATGGCCTCGGTCTAGCGACTCCGAGTAGACCCACTGATGCCCATCGGGCAGCGTGATCAGCGACAGTGATGTGTCAGGCCGATCGAGGGGCCGACTGGCCGGTGCGATTTGGACCCAGATGTTCGATCGGCGCCCCATGGTGAGAAGGCGGGCGCATTGGTCCCTCATGACCGAGGCATCCCCGACCACGTTCCGCAGTGAGCTTTCGTCCAGGACGGCTATCAGCAGTGGCCCGTCCGGGAGTAGAAGGCGTTGTTGTCGGCTGAGGCGTGCAGCGACTCTTTCCTCGGCATCGTGAGTGTTCGGGGCACGGGTCAAGAACAGTGCTCGGGCGTAGTCCTCGGTCTGGAGGAGTCCTGGCACGACCTGGTTCTGATACACGCGCAGGACCGTCGCCTCAGCCTCCATCGCCGCCCGCCTACGGAACCAATCCGGGTGATCCGCTGGCGAGTACCAGTCAATCCGTGCCCACAGCCGCGCCAATATCCCCCCGGTCTCCAGCAACTCGTCACAGCGGATGACAAAGGGCTGTTGTGGTACCCGCGCGCCCGCCTCGATCTTGGCGATCAGGGAGCGGTCACACGGGATCCGGCTCGCCAGCCTGTCCTGCGACATGCCCGCGCCGTCGCGGTGTTCCCGTAACAACTCGCCGAACAACGCGGCGGATGTGGTGGCTCCGGCCTTTTCGCCCGGCTTGTCGTTGCGTCGTCCCATGGCCGTCTCCTTGTGACAGTCCGTCGTTGGCACGCTTTTGGCCTGTTGAAAATAACGGCGACCCGTCAGGCTTGAACTCCCATAACCGTTGCATTTCACCTGATCTGACTAAGGATCAGATGATTCCGGTTAACTTGAGGTGCTCTGTTCACCTCCCCTTCCGAAGAGGAGCGCAGCCATGCCGACGAACGGACCGTGCGGCGGTGGCGACACCGTGGTGTCGCGGTGGAGCCGTCATCCGAGCTGTGTCGGGCTGGCCCGCGCGCAATTGAGCAAGGCGCTGGCGCGCTGGGGGCTCACGGTCATCGAGGACGCGGCGCTGCTCGTGCTGTCGGAGCTGCTCACCAACGCCGTGTGTCACGCGGTCATGACGCCGGGGCGGGAGATCGAGACGCGGTGCACGCGGTCGCCCGGCGGTCTGCGGATCGAGGTCCACGACGCGGGGGAGGGGCGGCCGTCGCCGAAGGAACCCGCGCCGGACGCGACCGGAGGGCGGGGGCTGTGGCTCGTCGACACGCTGGCGGACCGGTGGGGCGTATCCGAACGGGAGGGGCCCGGCAAGGTCGTATGGGCCGAACTGGAGACCACCCCGCCGCCCGCCCGCGCGGAGGCCCTCACCGGAGCGGCGGGGTGATCGTCGCCGCCCTCACCGGCGGCGTACCGGAACCGTTCACCGCCGACTGCGCCCACTGCGGACGCCCCACCACCGCGCCCGTAGCCGTTGGCTGGATCGACCGGTCGATCCGGTACGCGTGTCCCCACTGCGCGCCGTTCCTCACCCCAGGCCCCACCCCCGACGAGCACCCCCGTGCGTTCAGCGGAGAGACGAGATGAGGAAACGTGCTCGCTCCGCGACGGGGGCGAGCGGAAGGTGCACCAGTTCGTAGCCGTAAGCGGTGTAGGCGGTGGCCATCGACTCGTAGGTGCGCACCGCCTCCCCGTAGGTCTGTCGGCGCTCGTCGTCCTGTTCGTAGATCTCCGGCCAGGGCGGTGCGATGAACACCCGGCGGTGGTACCGGAACCTCTTCGCGGCGGTGTGGAGGTGATCCGGGACGGTCAGTCCTTCCAACTCCAGGTAGCCCACGATGTCGGGGACACCGCGATCGAAGAAGACCGGGGCCGACTGCGCCGCGGCGATGCGGTAGGAGCGCAGCTCCCAGCAGAGCATGAGTTCGGCGAAGAGGGCCGGATCCTTCCAGGGCAGCGCGCGTCCGTTGACGGCGATCTGGTCCTGGATGATTCCGCGCCCGGCTTCGTGTGATCGGGCGTGGCCCATTCCTTGCAGATGGTCGAGCAAGGTGCTCTTTCCCGAGCCGGGCCCGCCGGTGATGACGATGAACTGCTGTGACTCCGCTGCCATGCGGAGCACCTCCTTTGGGGCGACGTGCAGTGAGAGTCCACCGGTGAAGGTCCACCGATGAGGCTGTTGAGGAGGCCGTTGAGGAATTCACAGGTGGCGAAACCGGCGGTGGCGGCGGGAACCGGCGGCGGTCGCGAGGCACGACCGGCGAGCCCTCGGCGGGCGGTTCGGGGGGCCGAAACGTTCGTCCGCGGAGGTAGCTGCGGATGCGTGAACCGTACCGGAAGCGCCGCCAGACCCGCACACCAGCGCTTTGACCTGCACCTTCAAGTTGGCGAAGGCTCACTGCAGTTGCCACCGCCTCCACATTTCCCTTCGAAGTGAAGGCGTTGGGCGGTCAAGCACGAGGACGGTTCCGGCGAGGAAGCCGCATAGGAGGTCGAAGCCAGAGGCGGCTCAGACTCCGTGTGTCGACAGGCAGAAGGGATGACCTGCCGGATCCAGGAGTACCCGCCATACGTCGGGGCGCGGCTGGAAGGACGGCAGCGTGGCGCCCAGGGCGAGCATCCGCTCCTGTGCGGCGTCCAGGTCGTCGACGCCGAGTTCCAGGTGTGCCTGCTTGCCGCGGGCGGGATCGGGCCAGGTCGGGGGTTGGAAGTCGGCCTGGCGGATGAAGCCTAGCCCGGGCGCCCCTTCCCTGCCGAGCAGGACGAAGTCGTCGCTGCGGAACAGCACGGGCAAATCCAGGGCGCTGCCGTAGAAGCGCGCCAGCTCGTCCGGGTCGAGGCAGTCGAGGTCAAAGGAGAGGAGACGTATCTCAGGTGTGTTCATGGAGCCGGACGGTAGGCCATGACCAGGACAGTCAGTGTCCTGGTCATGGTGGACACTCGTGATTGTGATCAGGACTTCCTCCCGCCTGCTGCGCCTGGTGTCACTGCTGTCCACGCGCCCGGTGTGGACCTGCCGTGAACTGGCCGAGCGGATGGCGGTCACCGACCGCACGATCCGCCGGGACATCGCCCGGCTGCGGGACCTGGGCTACGGCGTCGAGTCCGAGCCCGGCCCCTGGGGCGGCTACCGGCTCACTCCCGGTGCCCGGATGCCACCGCTGGTGCTGGACGACGAGGAGGCTCTGGCCGTCGCCGTCGGCCTGCGGGAGGCCGCTCTCAGCGGAGTCCTCGGCACCGGTCAAGCCGCCCTTTCAGCGCTGATCAAGCTCCGCCAGATCCTCCCCAAACACCTTGGGGACCAGATGGCGGCACTGGAGGGGGCCCTCGATCACACCCCCCGCTCCGGCGAACCGCAGATCGGTATGCCGATGCTGCTGGAACTGGCGCGGGCCTGCAGCAGCGAGCTGCGCGCCACCCTGTCCTACCGAGACCACGCCGGTCGCGCCACCGTCCGGGAGATAGACCCCTACCGCTTGGTCCACACCGGTCTTCGCTGGTACCTGGTGGCCAGGGACGTGGTCAAGCAGGAGTGGCGCACGTTCCGCGCCGACCGGGTGACGGCCGTGCACCCCACCACCGAACCGGCCGACCTGACCGATCCCCCCGAGGCAGCACAGCTGGTCTCCCAGGGCATCGCGAGCGTCAACTACCCGGTGTACACGACCATCCGCCTTCCGCTGCCCCTGGACCGCGCCCTGGAAGCGGTCCCGCCCACCATCGGCACCCACAGCCCCGATGGCCCCGAAGCCACCGTGGTCCGCATCGGCGGCAACAGCGCCGAGTACCTGGCCGCCTACCTCCTCAGCCTGGGCACCGAGCTGACCGTGCTGTCCCCGAAAGACGTGCGCGAAGCACTCTCCCGGCGGGCGCAAGCCCTTCTGGCGGCCAACCGCTGATGGTGCGGAGAGTCCACCGCCGAGTCCGACGAGGAGTCCACAGGCGGCGGTCGCGGGGCACGGCGGCGAGCCCTCAGCGGGCGGTTCGGGAGGCCGAAGCGTCCGTTCGCGGCGGCAGTTGCGGATGCGTGAACCGCACCGGAAGCGCCGCCAGGCCCTTGCTCCACGGGGATTTGAGCCAGGCAAGCTCCGACTCCGGCACGGCCAGCTCCAGATCGGGCAGCCGGTGGCGGATGGTGTCCACGGCGGTACGGGTGATGAGCCGCGCCGGATCCTGTGCCGGGCAGGTGTGGGGGCCGGCCCCGAACGCCAGATGCGAGCGGTTGCCGATCACCGGAGCGCCGTCCACGGGCAGGATCTCCGGGTCCTGGTTGGCCGCCGCCAGGCCGAGCAGCAGCATGTCCCCGGCACGGATCTGCTGCCCCCCGAAGACCAGGTCGCGGGTGGCGTACCGGGCGGGGAGGTTCTGCGTCGGCGGATGCCGCCACAGCACCAGGTCGAGCGCGTCGTCCACCGTGAGATCCCCGCCCGTCACCGAGGTGCGGAACGCCGGGTCGCAGAGCAGGACGCGCAGCGTGGTGGAGATCCAGTTGACCGTGCTCTGGTAGCCCGCGACGAACATCACCACCAGGTTGTGCAGCACCTCCTCGTCGGTGAGTTCCGCAGGATGGTGCAGCAGCTCCGAGGTGATGTCCTCGCCGGGCGTCCGGCGCTTCTCCTGGATCAGCTCCAGCAGGATCGCGGTCAGCCGCTTGCTGGCGTTGACCGAGTCCGCGTTGGCGATGATCGTGCCGGTGATCGCCTGCCCGAGCTGCTGCCCGGTCCGGTCGTCGATACCGAGCAGCCCGATGATCACCTGGAGCGGCAGCTTCCGGGCGTAGTGCGGTACGAGATCGGCCTCGCGGCGGTCGGCGAAGGAGGCGATGAGGCGCTCGGCCATGGCCCGTACGCTGCGGCGCAGTTCATGGCCGTTGATGCGGGCGATCGCGTCGGACACGGCCGTACGCATCCGGCGGTGCTGCTGTCCGTCGGTGTAGAGCAGCGCGGGCCGCCAGCCCACGATCGGCATGATCGGCGAATCGGGCGGCACGCGTCCCTCGCGGAGCAGGTTCCAGCGGCGCGGGTCGCGCGAGAAGTCCTGCTCCTCGCGGGTGAGCCGCAGCAGCTCACGGTGGCCGAGCACCAGCCACGCCCCGATGCCCGGCGCGATCATCACCGGGGCGACCGCGCCGTTCTCGCGGCGCAACTCCTCGTAGAACGCGGGCAGGGAGTCGCCGTCGAGGCTCGGAGAGTACAGCGCGGGCGCGGCGCTCCCGCGACCGCCCGCCGTGCCACGCGACTGCGGATAGGGGTGCTGCGGGGGTACGGAGTGCGGCGGCGGGAAGGTCATGACGGCTCCGGGGCTCGGTGGAAGGCGTCGTGGACGCCGGGCGCGCTCGCACCGCCCGCGCTGCCGACGAGGCCGGAACCGCCAGGGGCCGCGCCCACTGAACCGGCGGCCGTATCGGCCGTGTCAGCCGTATCGGCCGTGTCATCGATGAGATGGCGCAGCAGCGCGATCAGCGCCTGGACCGAGGAGTGCAGATTCCGGGCGTCACAGGCCACGAGCGGGGTATCGGGCAACAGGTCGAGGGCGGCCCGCAGTTCGCTCTCCTCGTGCCGTGGGCTGCCGGGGAAGAGATTGACGGCGACGGCGAACGGCAGCCCCAGGTCCTCCAGATTGCCGATCGCGTCGAAGGACGCGGCCAGGTCGCGGGTGTCCACCAGCGCCAGCGCGCCCAGCGCGCCTCTGGCCAGTTCCCGCCAGGCGGGCAGGAACCGCTGCTGTCCGGGGGTGCCGAAGAGATAGAGCACCAGCGCGCCGTCGATCGTCAACCGGCCGAAGTCGAGGGCGACGGTGGTGGTGGTCTTGCCGGGGCGGACCCGGGTGTCCACCCGCGCGCCCGCCTGTGTCATCGTCGCCTCGGTGGAGAGTGGCTTGATCTCGGAGACGGTGCCGATGAGCGTGGTCTTGCCGACCCCCAGCGGGCCGACGACGAGGATCTTGGCCGCGCCCGCCACATTGGCGGTGACGTATTTGCCGGACTGAGGGCCCGCGCCGGGCGGCACGGACGTACGGGGCGGTGCGGACGTACCGGGAACCGCCCTGGTCGCAGCGTGAACCGCCGTGGTCGGAACGGTCGGTGTGGTGTGGGGGGTGCCGGGGCCCTGTGGGGGGAGAGCGCCCGGTTGTCCCGACGCCCTTTCCAGGGCGTCAGAGACGGCTTTCGAGGCCATGGAGAACCTTTCTCAGCATGGTCACATCGGCACGATCGGCCGGTGGGATGGGGGGACGTATCACGATCAGACCCCAATGGACGAGGTCCGACAGCAATACCTGCACCACCGAGGGCGGCTGGCCGAGATGGGCGGCCACCTCGGCGACCGAAAGCAGACCCTGACAGTGCTTCAGGATCATGTGGTGCTCCGGCTGGAGGGACGCGGGAAAAGCGGCGTCCGTGGCCATCACCAGGGTCTCCCAGGAGAGCGGCTCGCCGCCGCTCTCCGAGCGGCCCCCGGTGATCACATACGGCCGTACGGCGGACGTGGTCCGTTCCTCCGGACGGTCCGTCATGACGAATCGGTGACCGGATCCCTCGGCTGGCTGCCCAGGTGTGCTCCGATCTTGGCCACCAGGAGCTGCATCTGCTGGGCGACCAGACCGACGTCCGCGTCGGTGCCGGTGGCGACGCCGAGATGCGCGCCCACACCGGCGTGGGTGAAGAGCACGAAGCCGTGCTCGGACTCCAGCATCAGCTGGCGTACCCCCGCGCCCGAGCCGAACAGGAGCGCGGCGGTGGAGCGCCCCGTCATGTTCATCGCGGCGCAGGCGGCGGAGAGCGACTCGGCCTCGGCGAGGCTGAGCGCGGAGACCGGCCCGGTGAGCTTCTCGGCCGAGGCGTGGCCGAGCCGCAGGCCGTCCTCGGACACGACGACGGCATGCCGTACGCCGGGGATCTCGGTGAGGGGTCGGAGCATCCAGCCCAGGTCGGGAAGTCTCGTTATGGTCCCGGTCACGGCCGGCCTCCATGGTGCGCGTCGGGTGCTGTCGGGGGGGTGGGCTCATTCTCCGCGACCGTGGCGCGCCCTCGGCGTGAACCGGACACCACGCTGGCGATCGACGCCCGCGCGGCCTCCGGGGTCCAGGCCGGCTGGTCGGGAAGGGGCGGTGCGAGCGGTCTCGGCGGCTGCGGCTGGAGCGCCTGCTGGGCCGCGGCCTCCACGGCCGCGCCGCGCCGGCTGCGCCTGCGGGGCAGCGCGTCACGGGTGTCGGGCCGGTCCTGCGCCGTCGCCTGGTGGGCGGCGGTGGGGTGCTGGGCCGCGCTCTGCCTCTGCGAGGCGGAGGAGGAGGCGGAAAAAGTGGCGGGCGCGGTGTCTCGCCGGGCGCCGCCCTGGTAACCGGTGCCGCCGTGTTCGGCGTTCGGCAGCGCGCCGAACTGTCCGGCGTGTTCTCCGCCGAGCTGTGTGCGGTGCCGTGCGCCCGGTTGTCCGCCGGCCGCCTGGTAGGCGGGGCCGTACGGCGCGGGGGTGTGCGCGTCGGCATCGTACGCCCCCGTCGTCCCGTACGCCCCATCCGTAGCGGCGGCTCCCGTCGTTCCCGTCGTTCCGGTCGGTCCCGTCGTACGCGCCGACCACCTCGCCCCCGGCAGGCCCGCCCGCCGGTGCCATCCGGAGTCGTGCCATCCGGAGTCGTGCGATCCGGTGTCGTGTGACGAGGCGTCATGCGTTCCGGAGCCGTGCGTTCCGGGGCCGTGCGACCCGGTGTCATGTGACCCGGTGTCATGCGACGAGGTTCCCTCCGGCGGCGCTCCCCGCAGGGGCGTCCGCCGCGGCTGGGTTCCCCGCGTTCCGGCGTCGTGTCCGCTGCTCCGGTAGCCGCCCGGCGTACGAGAACGGGCGCTCCGCGCGCCGGCCTCGAACACGTCCGGGTCCGCGTCCGTGGCGCGCACCGCCGAAGCGCGCGGACCCTCGCCGCGACGGCCGTCGCCGTGACGGCCTTCGTCGTACGGACCGGCGGCGGGCGGGCCGGGCGGGCCGGAGGCGTACGGATCCGTGTACTGGCCCGGTGACGACGGGCCGGCGGAGTGACCGCCCTGCTGCGAACGGGTCCAGTCGTGGCCCGTCGGGGACACCCGCTGCCGGGGCACGCTGCTGCCGGAATCGTCGGCGGAGAAGTGCGACAGCGGCTCGGTCAGCAGCCGGTACGGCACGAAGGTCACCGCGCGCGTGCCCCCGTAGGCCGACGCGCCGGTCAGCTCCACGCTGAAGCCCAGCTCACGGGTCCACCGTCCGACACAGGCGAGCCCCAGACGCGGCACCGCGCCCAGGTTCGCCAGGTCCAGCTCGTCCCGCAGACGGGCCGTGGCCTGCTGCATCACGTCCGGCGGCATCCCGAGGCCCGCGTCGTCGATCTCCACGACCGCGCCCGCGCCCACCTCGCGGATGGTGACCACCACCTGGGTGCGGGAGGGGGAGAAGACCGTCGCGTTCTCCAGCAGCTCGGCGACGGCGTGCATCAGGCCCTCGACCGCCGGCGGCACCACGTACAGCGTCTGGCCGCCGTGGATCTCGACGCGGGTGAACTCCACGATCCGGGACTGGGCCCCGCGTACGCAGTCGTACAGCGAGACCGGGCGGGTCTCGCGACGGGCCGGCCAGATGCCGCACATGACCAGCAGGGTCTGCGCCTTGCGGGTCATCTGGGCCGCCGCGTGGTCGGCCTTCATCACCTCGGCCATCAGCCGGGGGTCCTCGATGGTCTGCTCGACCCGGTCGAGCACCTGCTGCTGGACGGTGGCCATCGCGTGCATATTGCGGGCGACGGACTCGAAGGCGGCCTGCACCGAGTCGCGCAGGGCGCGCTCACGGCGTACCGCGTCGTCCGAGCCGAGCGCCTCCACCACCGCGCCCAGCGAGCGGGCGAACTCCTCGCCCAGGTCCGCGGGCGTCGACAGCGGGCCGGGGACGTCGTCCAGCCGCCGTCCGGTCCGCAGCCGCTCGCCGATCGCGGGCACCCGTACGGACGCGAGATGGGTCACTTCCGCGTCCCGCGCCTCGGCGGTCCGCAGTTCGGACGCGTAGCGGGCGCCTTGGGCGCGCCCCAGCCTGGCCAGCAGAAGCAGCCAGGACAGCGCCAGCACTGCGACGGCCGCGCACACGCCCGTCAGGATCTGCCGCCAGTCGGCGGGGGTGTACCGGCTCGCCGCCGCGCCCGCGGCGGCGACGGCCACCAGGGTCGCCAGGGGCCACCAGAGCGGGGCCCGATCGCGTCTGCGGCTCATCACGCGGGGCCCGGCGCCAAGCGCCACCCGAGGGGCTCCGACGGCTTCGACAGGGCGGGGACCTGCGACGATTCCGGCCCGCTCGCTATGAAGCGTTTGAGAATCAGGTCACTGCAATCCACGACTTTGTAGACCAGAATCACTGCAGACAGAGCCCTTCCAGGACACGTCGTACACCCGCAGGGGGACGGGAGCAAACAGAATCCTACGATCAACCGGGCCTGTTCGAATATCAGTTGGCCAACTCAGGTCAAGATTGGACGTTACGTCCCATCCATAACTGCAGCATCACGCGTAACGTGTTTCCCAAGGTTTCACAGGTCCGTCACAGGATGACCAGGGCTCCTATCCTGTTGGGTATACAGCCCGGTACCGTCCTGTCCCGGGGGAATGCGCGTGGGAGTGGGAAGGGCCGGGGGGTTCGGAAATTGAGCAGCGTACTGAAGAGCGGCGCGCGAAATCAGGGTGCGCAAAACCGCGGCACCACCATTCGCGGCTTGCGTATTCGGGTCGTAAAACCCGCTGACCTGGGAGAATCGGAGCTCGACACCTGGCGTCGGCTGCGCGCCGAGGCCGCCGTGTCCAGCAGTCCGTTCATGGAGCCGGAGTTCACGGTCGCGGTGGGCCGGGTCAGTCAGGCCGCCAGGGTCGCCGTCCTGGAGAAGGACGGCGAGACCGGCGAGACCGGCGAGATCGTCGGGTTCTTTCCGTACGAACGCGGTCCGCTCGGCCTGGGCCGGGCCATCGGCTTCGGCGTCTCCGACTGCCAGGGCGCGGTCATCCGGCCCGACGTGCGGATCACCGCACGCGAGCTGATGCGGGCCTGCTCCCTGTCCACCTGGGAGTACGACAACCTCGAAGCGGGCCAGGAACGATTCGCCTCCGCCGCGGAGGAGCGCTTCGACGCCCCCACGGCCGACATAAGCGAGGGCTTCCCGGCGTACGAGCAGGCGCTGCGGGCCCGGTCGCCCAAGTTCCTCAAGTCCACCCTCGCCAAGGAGCGCAGGCTTGGCCGCCGGGAGGGCGAGGTCCGGTTCGTCTTCGACGAGCGCGACCCCGCACTGCTCCGCACCCTCATGGGCTGGAAGTCCGCGCAGTACCGAAGAACCGGCCGTCGCGACCGGTTCGCCAAGGGGTGGATCAACACCCTGGTGAACCTGCTCCACGACACCCGGACACCCGGCTGCTCCGGGGTGCTCTCCGTGCTGTACGTGGGTGACCGGCCCATCGCCGCCCACTTCGGGCTGCGCTCGCAGTCCGTCCTGTGCTGCTGGTTCCCCGCGTACGACACCGATTTCGCCAAGTACTCGCCCGGACTCATCCTTCATCTGCGCATGCTGGAGGCCGCCGCGGCCGAAGGCATCGCCACCTTCGACTTCGGCCGGGGGGACGCCGTCTACAAGGACGCCTTCAGGACCGGTGAGCTGGAGGTCTCCGAGGGATTCCTGGCCCGGCCCGGTCCGGGAGCGGCACTTCACTGGGCCTCCCGCGAGCCCGTCCGGCGCGCTCATGGATTCGTACGCGAACGGCCCCGGCTGGCTCGTTTCGCACAGCAGACGCTGAACCGGCTGGGCAAACTGCGCGGCGAGTGACGCCGCCCCAGCACGCGTGGCCGCGAGCCCATTCGAAACAAGGAACCCGATGAACCCCCAACCACCGAAGCCGGCCCCGATCCACGTCGCCCAGCTCGATCTGGCGGGCCCCGAGGGCGAGGTCCTCTCCTTCGGCCCCGCGCTCGGCACGGGCCCGGCGATCACCGGCGGCGACGTCTACGCCCTGGTCCGCCTGAACGGGAGGCCCGTCGCCACGGTCGTCTCCCACGTTCCTCCGGGCAAGAACCCGGCCGACGCGGTGGCCGCCGACGCCCGCGCCCTGCTCGCCGGGAACGGGATTCCCGACCCCCAGGAGCCGGCGCCGGGCGGCCCGCCCAGTACCACCGTCGTCGTCGCCACGCGTGAACGCGCCGACCAGCTCGCCCGCGCGCTCGACTCGCTGCTCGCCCAGGACCACCCCGACTACACGATCGTCGTCGTCGACAACGCGCCCGTGACGAGCGCCACCGAGGACCTGATCGAGAACAAGTACGCGAGCCGGGGGGTGCGCTATGTGCGCGAGGCCGTGCCGGGGCTCGCGATCGCGCACAACCGGGGCGTCGCCGTCGCCGACGGCGAGGTCATCGCCTTCACGGACGACGACGTGATCGTCGACCCGCACTGGCTGACCGCGCTCACCACGCCCTTCGCAGCCGACCCCGGACTCGGCTGCTCCACCGGCCTGATCCTGCCCGCGAGGCTCGGCACCCCCGCGCAGATCCTGCTGGAGAGCCACGGCGGCTTCGCCAAGGGCTTCGCGTCCCGCACCTACGACCCGGCGGACCCGCCCGCCGACGAACCGCTGTTCCCGTTCACCGCGGGCAGCTTCGGCTCCGGCGCGAACATGGCGTTCCGCGCGTCCGCCCTGCGGCGAGCGGGCGGATTCGACCCCGCCACCGGCACCGGCACCCCCGCCAAGGGCGGCGACGACCTGTACGCCTTCGTCAGCGTCCTCGCCGCGGGCCACCGGCTGCGCTACAGCCCCGAGGCCCTCGTCTGGCACCACCACCGCGAGACCTGGCAGGACCTCAAGAACCAGGCGTACGGATACGGCGCGGGCCTCACCGCGTATCTGACCGCCCTGCTGGTACGCCACCCGGCCCTGCTCCCCGCCCTGCTGCGCAAACTGCCCCGCGGCCTCGCGCACGCGCGGACGATCACCGCCCACCGGGACTCCGGCTCCGCCGCCGTCCCCGGCGCGCACGGCGCGCAGGACTATCCGTGGCCCCGCCATCTCTCCCGGCTGGAGCGGCGCGGCATGCTGGCCGGGCCCATCGGGTACGTGAAGGCGCGCCGCAAGGTCCGTGGCGTACGGGTGCCGTGGGACCCGCGGGAATCGCAGCACGAGCGGCATGAGCAGCACGAGCAGCGTGAGCCGATCGCGCAGAACGCGCGGGACGCGCACGGAACGCAGAACGCGCAGGGAGCGACGCGGGACGCGCGGGACACGCGCGGATCCCGTGGCGAGGAGGAGCGATGACAGAGCGCGGCGGGACGACGACCGCATCCACCATCCCCGTACTGCTCTACCACAGCATCGTGGACGATCCGCCCGCGTGGATCGCCGAGTTCACGGTCACGCCCAAGGACTTCCTGAGCCAGCTCGACGCCATCATCGGCAGCGGACGGGTCCCGGTCACGATCAGCACGCTCATCGCCCATTTCACCGACGGCGCCCCGCTGCCGGACCGGCCCGTGCTCATCACCTTCGACGACGGGTTCGCCGATCTGCCGGGGCCGACCGCCCAGGCCCTCGCCGAGCGCGCCATCGTCTCGACCGCGTACCTCACCACCGGGGCCATCACACCGGGCCGGCGCAGTCTGCTGCCGCCCGCGCCGATGATGACGCTCTCCGAGGTCCCCTCGCTGGAACAGCAGGGCATGGAGATCGGCACGCACACCATCACCCACGCTCAGCTGGACACCCTCGGGGCGGCCGCGCTCCGCCGGGAACTGCGCGAACCCAAGGACGTGCTGGAGGATCTGCTCGGCCACGAGGTGGCGCACCTCGCCTATCCGCACGGCTACAACAGCAGGGGCGTGCGCAAGGCCGCGCTCCGCGAGGGCTACGCGTCGGCGGTCGCGGTACGCCACGCGCTCAGTTCGCAGACCGACGAGACGTACCGGATCGCCCGGCTCATCGTCCGCCGGACGCATACGGTGGCGGATGTCGAGGGGTGGATGGAGGGGCGGGGCGCGCGGATCGCGCCGTACCCCGACTCGCTTCCGACCGTCGGATGGCGGTGGTACCGGCGCGCTCGCGCGGCGGTCAAGGGCCCGAACTTCGCGGGCTGAGCCTCCGAGCGGGCCGGGCCTCGCTGTCCGCGTCACCCGGCTTTCACGCGGCCTTCGCGGGTCGCTCCCTCCGGCGTCGCCACGCGCCTCCCGCGCCGGTTACGTGCCGGCGCGGGACCGGACCTGGCGCGGGACCGGCACGAGTCCCACCGGCGCGAAGGTGACGGGCCCGGCGGTCCGGCCCGGCCGCCATCACCGCCGCCGTCACCCCCGTCGGCTCACCGCCGCCGTCACCCTCGTCGGCTCACCACGGCGTGCGCTGGTTGAAGTACGGATCCGACGCCACCTTCTTCAGGCTCTTCCACGACTCGTCGCGCGCGAGCGAGAGATCGCAGTTCGGCCCCGGGTCGCGCCAGTTCCACTGGAGCGCGGCGTGTACTCCGTCCAACTCCTTCACCACACGCGGCACTTCCTTGTACCAGTCGGCCTGTGCGGAAGGCTTCGACGGGTCGTCGGCCGTACCGAACTCAGAGAGCATCAGCGGTTTGTCGTCGGAGATGTTCTGGCGGATCCACTGGTGCACACCGGTCTGGGTCTCCTCGAAGGTCTCCCAGCCGGTGTTGTGGCAGCGGAAGTAGTTGTAGCGGTTGTAGGCGATCCAGTCGACGTACGCGTCACCCGGGTACAGCTTCGGGAACAGCTCGTTGTTGCCGGGGTACGCGGTGATCGTCCAGGTCCAGATCACATTGGTCACACCGAGTTCACGGAACCGGTCGTGGATGTGCCGGTAGGCGGCGACGAATTCGGCCGGCGTCCCCTCGTCGGGGACCCGGGTGTCCATCTCCAGATCGAAGGAGAGGAAGACCGGCTTTCCGTACTCCTTGATTCTCTTCGCCTGGACGTCGATCACGGTCCGATCGAGGGCGCCGGAGGAGATCTGGGGCCAGCGCGGCTGCTGCTCGGGCGTGCCACCCCACCACTTGCTCTCCCAGGACAGCAGGAGCATCCGGTCCTCTCCGACCTTCCGCTCCTGCTCCGTGAGCAGTTGTCCCTCCAGGCCGTCCGTGGACATGTCGTGGTACGTGTACACGATGTCCAGCTTGCGGCCGATCCGTTCCTCGTAGGCGAGGACCTTCTCCTCCAGATTGGGCTTCTCGTGCCGGACGTACGCGCCGAACCAGGCACCGCACGGCGGCACCAGCAGATCCGTCACCCGGCACTCGGGGTCGTCGCGTCTCGACTCGTCGGACGGGGAACCCCGCTCCAGCACGACCGCACCGATGAGCAGTGCGCCGACGAGGAGCCCGGACAGGGCCCACAGTCTGCGCGGCGTTCGAGGTGAGCCGGGACGGTGCCGAAGACCAGGCGTCCCGGAGTCGGGACGTCGGGGTTCCCTCACAGATGTTCAGCCTTTCTGGGGTTCGGTACTACCGGGTGGTGCCGGAGCACGCTGGGAACGGTGCTTTCCGGCCGCGAGCGGGGGACAGCAGGCCGCCGCCGTCGTCAGCGCGGTGAGCAGGGCCAGCAGCCCGATTCCGCTGAAGATCTCGGCGGTCAGCATCGCCGTCGCGATCAGGACGGTGATGCTGATACTCAGGAAGACCGCGAGCATCACCTGCTCGATGCGGGCGGAGTCGCGCCGGAACCCGGTGTCCCAGCTCTCCACCGGCCCCACCGCGTGGTGGCGGCTCAGACGGGGGTAGCACAGACGCAGCACGGCCGTGCCGGGACCGGCGAGCAGGAACAGCACGACCGGGACGACCCGCGGGAACGCGCCCTCCGGCAGGAGGCTCGCACCCATGGCGACCAAGCCCGCGACCGGCGGTCCCAGCCGGACGGCGAGCACCCGCCGGGACCGCGCCGGCGGTGGCGTCTCCCCCTGGGCCCCGGCGGGCCCGCCCCCGGACCCGCCCCCGGGCCGGATCTCGTCCGTCCGGGCCTGACGCTTTTGCGAACGGGATCTCATGAGGTCCTCCCAGCGGAGCTCTTCAGCCGGTAGACGACGCCCGCGCTGTTGGCGGCCACCTTCTCGAAGAGCGGCGACGCGGCGACGCTCTTCTCGATGCTCTGCATCTGGGCTCCCGTGAGCAGGCCGTTCATCTCGGAGTTGGCCACCTGGGCGCGGGTGTAGAGGAAGTACGCCTCACCCGGCGGCGCGACGGCCGACATGTCGCTGGCGAGGGTCCTGGCCGGGTCCTTCACGATCTGATCGACATGGACCTTCGAGTCGTCCAGGAACCAGTAGTGGTCGACGTCCCAGTACCTGTCGTAGGCGGCCGGGTAGTTGCGGTGCGGGGCGACGACGAGCGAACCGGCGGGCACCTTCCGCAGGAGGTCCTTGACGAGCCGGACCTCGTCGGGCGGGAAGTAGCTGAGCCGGTCCTTGCCCGAGTAGCTGGGGACGAACAGCGCGGTCAGCGTCATCAGCACCACCAGGGGCACGACGCTGTACCACAGGCCCGCGGCCGGACGCGGCTTCCCCGTTCCCGAGGGATCGGCGGCCAGCGGCTTCGCCGCCGGAAGCAGCGCCGACGCGGCGAAGAAGCTGACGAAGGGCAGCATGAACATCAGCACCCGGAAGATCATTTCGCTTCCGTAGCCGTTGGCCACGGCCATCAGCGGTGGCACCCCGGCGAGCAGCAGCAGCGGCCGGGCGCGGTACCGGAGCAGCTTTCCACCGCGGACGACCCCGACGGCGGCGAGAAGCACCACGAGCGCCGACAGGGCACGGGCGGACCACGAGGCGAACAGCGCCCCGGTGCCGGTCGGCGTGGCACCGTAACCGCGTTCCAGGTTCCCGCCCACGTCGCCGAACGATCTGATCATGTCGGGCACGGCCTCTTTGAGGAACGGCAGCGACGCGGTCAGGTTCCAGGCGAGGAACACCAGCAGCAGGGTGATCAGCAGGGTCCAGTCGCGGTAGCGCCGCATCAGGCACAGGGCGGCGAGGCTCACCGCCAGCATCACCGGGGTGAGCTGGTGCGACACGACGATCGCGGCGATCAGCGGGACGAGCAGCGCCGTCCACACCAACTGGCGGGAGCGCCGGCCCGGGGTCGGCCGCTCGGCGTGCCGCAGCGCGACCGCGATGACACCGAGGTACAGGGCGAACGCCAGCGACTGCGGCGAGAAGTAGTCCTGGCCCACCCAGTTCGCGACGTAGAAGATCCACACGGCCGTCCAGATCAGCCGCCGGTCCTGGGTGAAGGTACGGAAGATCAGCAGCAGCGGACCGAGCAGGAGCAGGCTGGAGAGCAGCGGCCACCAGGCCATGAACGCCAGCGCGTTCTCCAAGCCGGTGAGCCTGACCACTCCCGCCTGCGCGGCGAAGAAGCCGGGCCACTGGTCGTACACGGCCATGTCGCCCAGTTCGGCGCCGCGCTGGAGACGGCCCGCGTCGATCAGGTGCTCGATGACGGCGTCGTGCTTCCAGGACCAGGCGTACAGCGGGGTGGGGTAGACGACGGCCTGGGTGGCGCGCTCCATCACCAGCAGACCGGCGGTGTACGCGAACGGCCACCAGTTGCTGCGCCGGGGATCGCGTACGCAGAACCAGAAACCGGTCGTCAGCACCGCCAGGCCGAGCCAGAACACGATGGGGAGTTCGGCGAAGAGACCGAAGTCGCCCAGATCCGAGACGTCGGTGATCGCGACCGCGACGGCCCAGAGCACCAGTGCGGCGGCCAGCGGCGCCGCCAGCAGCAGGAACGCCTTCCGGCGCTGCGGCTCAGCCGCCGCGGCGCGTATCCGCGCGACGGAGAGTGCCATGGTCTGCTCGGGGTTCGTGCCGTCTCCGGCCGTCCCCTCGGGCTTCCCCGTCCCCGTTTCCGTCCCTTTGCCCTTGCGGGTTCCCTCGCCCTTGCGCGTTCCCTTTCCCGGTCCCTTTTCCGGTCCCTTTCCCTTTCCGGTTGGGGTTCCGGTTCCGGTTTCGGTCGCGGACGTCGCGTCGGTGGGTGAGCCGTCGGCGGGTGAGCCCAGGGCAGCGGCCGAGGCGCGTATCCGCGCGACGGAGAGTGCCATGGTCTGCTCGGGGTTCGTGCCGTCCTCGGCCGTCCCCTCGGGCTTCTCCGTCTCCTTCTCCGTCCCCCTGCCTTTGCGCGTCCCCTTCGCCGGTCCCTTTCCGCTCCCCGCTCCGGACGCCGCGTCGGCGGTGGCCGAACCGGCGGGTGAGCCCGAGCCCGGGGTGGTCGCCATGGCGCGCAGACCGGAGACGGAGAGGCCCATCGTGGGCTCGTCCACGGCACCCTGCGCGCCGTGGACCTCTCCTTCCTGCCCGGAGTCCCGGTCAGGCCGTCTCGGTGGCACGGGTCTCCCGGATTCGGTGACTGGTCGTCGCACGCTTCACCTCAGGTAGCTCAGTTCTTGGACGGCGTCGAACGCGCCGTACGTATCCAGGTCAGTGCCAGCGCCACAGCGGTGAGCACCAACTGAAGCGGCAGCGCGTAGGGAGCGATGTGCCGCTGGAAGGCCCAGCCGCACACCACGAGCACCCACAGTGCCCCCCAGCGCGCCACGACGGGAAGTCCCGCGATCCGCGCGATGGACAGGGCCGCCGCCAGGGCGAGCAGTTGGCAGACGGTCGGCAGCCACCGCAACAGCGGTTCCGGGCTGTCCAGCCCCGCGGCGGCTCCCAAGAAGTGTGCCAGCGACTCGTACCACGCCCCGTCGACGGGCTCCGGTTCCCAGCCGAGCGCGGCCGGAGCGGTGTGCAGCGCCGCGAAGGTGAGCAGGATCCCCGCGCTCAGCAGCCCCGAACGGGGGCGCAGCAACGACATCGCGGCGCTCTGCACCAAGATGAGGAGCACGACGGCGGTGACGGAGACCGGCGGCAGCGCCTTCAGCAGTTCCTCGCCGGACAGCACATCCACCTGGAGGTCCGGTGCGTTGAGCAGCGGGCCCCAGAACAGGGCCGCCCCGAGCCCGAGCATCAGCCAGAGGGCGAGGGCGATCCGTGACTCGACCGCTTCCGACATCGCTCGCGTGCCGGGCTCGGCCGCGCGCTCGGGCGGCACGAAGACGGGGATGCCGAACGCGGGCGTCGCGGTGTCGTGCCCCGACCAGACATACGCGGCGGTGCCGTACTCCTGCTCCTCGCGCGCCACCCGCTCCCGCCGCTCGGCGGCCTTGCGGGCCCAGTTGGTGCCGTACTCGACCTCCTTCTCGGGGCCGCGCGCCACCAGCCGGGTCCACAGCTTCGACGGCTTCTGCTCCCGGCCCGTCAGCACGGCCATCAGCCCCGGCACGCACACCAGCGCCATCACCGTCATGGACAGCAGCATCGCCCAGCCCGCGCCCGAGATCCCGGTCGGCCCGAACAGCAGCGTCGCGCTGCCCAGCACCAGGACGCACATGCCGCCCTGGACGACGGCGAGCATCCCCGTACGGCCCTGGACGCGCAGCACCCCGATGTACAGCTCGACGGCGACCCTCGGCAGCGCGGCGGCGGCCAGCAGCCGCAGCACGGTGGAGCTGTTGTCGGCGTACGCGGAACCGAAGGGCGCGAGGATCAGCGGCGCGAACACCACCAGCACCAGGACGACGGGCACCAGCAGCAGCGTCATCCGCTTCAGCGCGCCCCGGACGCCCGCCGCCAGGGTCTCGGGGCTGTGGGAGGCGTGCGCGGTCAGCGACGAGGCCATGTTCATGGCCATGAACTCCATCGTGCCGCCGACGGTGTACGCGATGTAGAAGTAGCCGTTGTGCGTGGCGTCGAACTCCACGGCGACCATCACCGGCAGCAGATTGATCATCGCCATCGAGAACAGCGCGCCGAACGAGTCCCCGGCCAGGAACCGTCCGATCTCCTTGAGCCGCGGCGGCTCGCGATCCCGGTCCGCCGCGGCCTGCTGTGGGATCAGCTTGCGGAAGATCAGCCAGGCGAGCGGCACGATCGACACGACCATCGCGAGGGCCCACGAGACGAAGATGCCGAGCACGGGCAGGGCGCTCGCGAACACGGCGAGCAGCAGCAGCTTGCCGACGGAGAACGCCGCGTTCCCGACCGGCACCCAGAACGCTTTGCGGAGCCCGGTCAGCACCCCGTCCTGGAGGGTGAGCAGCGCCCAGGCGATGCACGCGCCCATGAAGCACAGGCCGGGCAGCAGCCCGCCGAGGGGTTCGTACGAAGGCCCCCACAGGTCGAGTGTGAGGAGGAAGACCAGCGAGGCGCAGGCGACGACCACCGAGCTGAACAGATACGTCCGCCACACCAGCGGTCCGGTGGCGCGTCCGGCCCGTGGCACGTACCGCACCACCGCGCCGATCATCGTCGTCGCGGTGATGGAGGCGAGCAGCCGCATCGCCGCGATGGCGGCGGAGCCCTCGCCGACGGCCTCTTTGCTGTAGTAGCGGGCGGCGACGAGCCAGAAACCGAGGCCCAGCGCGGCGGAGACCCCGGTGGAGAGCATCAGGGCATAGGCGTTGCGGAACAACGAGGTGTCGTTGCCGGAATCCTCCGCTCCCTGCTCGCCGTCCCCGAGACCGTCGCCGGGGCCGTCGTCAGGGCTGTCGCCCGGCGGATCCGGCCGGGCGCCGGCCGCCGACTCCGGCAGCCGGCGCAGGCGCGTGGTCTCATCCGACTCGCGCAGTTGCCGCAGCCGGGTGGTTTCGATGTCAGACACTGTTCCCGTCCTGCGGGACCTGAGTCGTCCTCAGCGGCATCGTGTGCTGTTCACCGTGTTCACCGTGGCGGTGGTGCCCGCCCTGGTCCCGGGGCTGGTGACGGCCCTGGTACTGGTTCTGGGCCTGGTGCTGGTTCTGGTTCCGGCCCTGGTTCTGGTTCTGGCCCTGGTGCGGTTGCGGTTGCGGGTTCTGAGCCTGGTCACGGCGGTCCTGTTCCCAGCGGTCCCGTGCCTCGCGCTCCCACGACTCGCGGTCCCGTTCCCCGTGCCCCCACGACTCGCGGTCCTGTCCCGCCTGTCCGGGACGGTTCCCGCCCGCGCCCCCGCCCCTGTCCGTGCGTCCGTCCCGGTCCGTGCTCTCGGCGAACGCCGTCACCTGGATCGTGCGGGACGACCTGCCCGGCTGCCCGGACATTCCCGGCATCCCGGCCGGCCTGTCGCGGTAGAAGGGCGGCGCGGGTCTCACATCGGACTTGTCGAGTACGGCCAGTATTCGGTCCGCCTTCAGCGGATCGGCGGGCAGGGCGTGCCGCCCGAAGTACGCGGCGGCCTCGGGCGCGGGCGAGGGGTCCGTGAAGTAGTCGCCCGCGTAGGCGTCGAGCGGCGGATCGTAGAGATAGCCCGTGATGATCCGGTGACGGGCGAGCAGGGCCCTGGCCGCGTCCCGGTCCTCGACCATCAGCGGCACCTGGAACAGCGGCTGTACGGGCCCCGGCCCCGGTATCGCCCAGCGGGAGGCCAGCAGCTTCACCGTGCCCTCCCGGTACGCTTCGAGCCGGGTGTCGAGCCGGGACAGCAGCCGGTCCAGTCGCTGGAGGCGCACCGCCCCCGGCCGCTCCCGGTAGTCGTGCATGTCCACCCGCACCCAGGAGTCGAAACCGGTGAGGGAGGGCGCGGACGGCAGAGCCTCCCGCAGTTCCTCCGGCCGCAGCGCCATCCGGATGTCCTCCCGCTCCTCCATGCCGAGCCGTTTCATGACGGCGCGTGCCGTGGAGGCGAGCCGCAGGCCGCGTACCGCCGCCTCGGCGTAGGGACGCACTCCGTACATGATCTCAGAGACGAGCCGTCCCGGCAGGAGGAGTTCATCGCGGGCGCGCTCCAGCGGGCGGCGCAGGTTCGGATCGGCGATGGACAGCATGCCGCCGGCCTTGGCTCCCACGTGCTTTCCGAGGCTGAAGCCCGCCGCGTTGCCGAAGGTGCCCACCAGCCGCCCCTCGACCTCGGTGCCGATCGCGTGCGCGCAGTCCTCCAGCAGGGGTATGCCCAGCAGATGGCAGCGCGAGCGCAGTTCGAGCACCGGGTCGGGATTGCCGTACAGATTGGTGGTGAGGACCGCGGTGAGGCCGTGCCATACGCTGTCGGGCACGGCGTCGACGTCGATCGAGCCGTCCTCCGGCCTCAGCGGCGCCATGACCGGGCGCAGTCCCGCGGCGATCGCCACGAAGAAGATGACGTCGTCGTTGACCGGCGACATCAGGATCCGGCCGCCCGGCGGGCACCAGTGGCGCATCGCCACGTACAGCGCGATACGGCCCGACGGCATGTAAAGACATTCTCTGCCCAGACGTTCGCGCATCAGCTCTTCCAGTGCTGTGTACGCGGACGGCCGGCCCTCCCCAAGAGCCATTCGTTCCCCCCACTCCCCAGTGCCCAATGTGGACCAAACCGGACGGTTTCGTCAATGACGAGACAGGGTCCGCCCCGTAACGGAAGGAACCCTGTTCCGGTGGTCCGTCAGCCTCTCGGATTCACTCCTCCAGCGTGAGCCCTTTCCGCAGCCTGATCAGGGTGCGGGCGAGCAGTCGGGACACATGCATCTGGGAGATCCCCAGTTCCTCGCCGATCTCCGACTGCGTCATGTTGGCGACGAAACGGAGGGAGAGGATTTTACGGTCCCGTGGCCTAAGGCTTGCGATCAAGGGCTTCAGGGACTCAACGTACTCGATGCCTTCGAGCCCGTGGTCCTCGTAGCCGATCCGGTCCGAGAGCGTTCCCGAACCGTCGCTTTCGCCGTCCTCATGCTGGGCGTCCAGGGAACTCGCCGTGTACGCGTTGCTCGCGGCCATGCCCTCGACGACCTCGTCCCGGGGGATGCCCAGATGCTCGGCGAGTTCGCCGACCGTGGGCGAGCGGTCGAGGAGCTGGGACAGCTCGTCGCCCGCCTTCACCAGGTCGAGGCGGAGTTCCTGGAGCCTGCGCGGCACCCGGACCGACCAGCTGGTGTCGCGGAAGAAGCGCTTGATCTCGCCGATGATGGTCGGCATCGCGAAGGTGGGGAACTCGACGCCCCTGCTGAGTTCGAAACGGTCGATCGCCTTGATCAGGCCGATGGTGCCGACCTGGATGATGTCCTCCATCGGCTCGCTGCGGGAGCGGAAGCGGGAGGCGGCGAACTTGACCAGCGCGAGATTGAGTTCGACCAGGGTGTTACGGACGTACGCGTGCTCGTGGGTGCCCTCTTCGAGCTGTTCGAGCCGGGCGAAGAGCGTCTTCGACAGGGCGCGCGCGTTCTGCGGCGCCACCTGGTCGAAGGGCGGAACGGGAGGAAGGTCCTCCAAGGGGCCCTGAGCGCGTCCGTACTGACCGCTGTGCGGGGCGTGGGGCCCGGCGGGCGCGGTGTCCTCGGTGCTTTCGGTGGGACTGGCGGGACCGGCGGGACCGGCGAGGCCGGACGCCTCGGTGACCCGAGCGGCGACGGTGGCGACGGCGGTGGTGCGGGCGTCGGTATCAGTGTCGGTGCTCGCTGTGGGGCCGATGGTGACTGTGGGGCCGGTGGTGACGGTGCTGCGGCCGGTGGTGGCGGTGGCGGTGTGGTGTGACGGTGCCGACGGCGCGGTGGCGGCGCTACGCGTTGCGTCGAGCCGGGGTGACATGTCTCCTCCATCGTTCTCGGCATATGGCTGCCGATGCCTGTACCTGGGCTGCGGTGAGCGGCGCCTCCAAAGCCGGTCGCGGTCGGATCTCTCTGGTTTCCTCTACAAGCCCTACCCGCTGCCGCCGGGCCGACGCAAGTGCCAATTGTCTCTGATGTCGGATTTGTTGAGCTGTTCCGGTGGCTCCACGGCGTAGGGAAGGCGTAGTGTTCGAGGGGCATCACGGCTCTCTGGCACGGCTGTACGGCGTTGCTGCCGTGCGGTCACCGGCGTGGCGAACACGCCGACGGCGCGGTGGGCGATGCGACGAACGACACAGCGGCGACACGGCTGACGATGTGGTGAACGTCTGGTGAACCACACCGCGGAAGACGTGGCGAACGACTCGACGAAAAGGGACGGGCATGGACCTCGGGACGGCCGGCAGCGTCAATCAGGGCCGCCTACACGTCGAGGTCCGGGCCGAAGGCCGCAGCGAGGTGTTCCAGCCGGCCGGAGAACTGGATCACCACACCGCCGACCTGCTCCGGTCTCCCCTTGAGAACGCGCTCGCCGCGGGCCGTTCGCGTCTGGTCGTCGACTGCACCCGGCTGGAGTTCTGCGACTCCACCGGTCTCAATGTGCTGCTCTCCGCGCGGCTGAAGGCGGACGCGGCCGGGGGAGGGGTCCATCTGGCGGGGATGCTGCCCGTCGTGGCGAGGGTGCTGGAGATCACCGGGGCGGAGGCGGTCTTCACCGTGCACGACACGGTCGAGGCCGCTCTGACCGGCTGAGCAGCAGACCGGCGGATTCCGCTGGGTTTTCCGATATCGGCGAGGGTGAGTGTTGTCACTGATCCGCCGGGCAGGAGAACCCCACAGGTCCCGTGAAAACCGCCGCCCGTCGGGCACTCTGAGTACGAACACGGTGACATGGACCTGTGAAGCATGGACAGGCGAAGCCGTGGCGAGCCGGTGAACGGTTCGGGCGGGAACGACAGATACAGCAGGCGAACTGGTGATTCGGTGAGGTGAAGCGCTGATGAGCACCACCCGGCCGCAGCCGGGCGACCTCGGTCCCGAGCCGGGCGGCACGGGAGTCGGCGGATCCCCCGCTGCCTCGCAGGCCCCTCCCGCGCACGCGCCCGCGTCGCACAGCCCCACCTCGCACAGCCCCGCCCCCGGTTCGGTGGGCTCCGGACCGGCGGGCCCGGCTCCCGTGTCCGCGAACCTCGCCTCGCACGGTCCCGTACGGACAGGGGCGACGTCCGGAGCGCCGGCCGGATCGGGATCCGAGGCGGCGGCCGGGGCGGGATCGGGAGCGTCGGCCACGGACGGGACCACGCCCGGTCCGGTACGACGCCTCGCCCTGGCCAGCGCCAGCGGCATCGTTCCGCTCGCCCGCGACTTCACCCGCCAGGCGCTCTACGACTGGGGCTGGCTCCCCGCGGCCACCGCCGACCGCAGGGCCGCGGCCGAGGACGTCCTGCTGGTCGTCTCCGAACTGGTCACCAACGCCTGCCTCCACGCCGAGGGCCCCGACGAACTGAAGGTCTCCTGCGACGGCAAGGTGCTGCGCCTGGAGGTCTCCGACCGCGGCGCGGGCCATCCCGCACCCCGCACCCCGCACCGGGCCGGACGGCCCGGCGGACACGGCATGTTCATCGTCCAGCGGCTCTGCCTCGACTGGGGCGTGATCCGCGTGCCGGGCGCACCCGGCAAGACGGTCTGGGCGGAGTTGGCCGCCCCCGCGTAGCGCCCTCTTCTCGTGGCTCGGTTCTCCCCCCGGACTCCGTCCGGGGGGGACCATCACGGGGCGCTGGAGCGTGTGTCGACGGTCGACCGTGCTCGATCCCTCGTACCTCGGGACCTCCGCGCGCTCTCCCTCTCGACACCCGCGCGCCCCTCCAGCTCACCCGCCCTGCTCCGCACGTCACCGGAGCCCGCCCCCCGAGCCAGCCCGATCCGAACGAAAGCCCCCAGCGCCTGACGCGGCTTGCGACCCTCGTACGGGACCCCGCGTACCGAACCGGCCCCCTCCGCCCGGAATCCCGCGCCCCGCACGGCCGCGCCGGAGGCGGTCGCCGGCGCTCGACGTGCATACGTTTTCGGACACGGCAGGACTCCGCTCTGGCCGCCGCCGGAGAGTGGAGCCCGGTGGCCGATCCGGACCACAGCCCAATCCCCGCACTTCTATCGGTCGACCGATCACATGTGAACGAGCTGTGATGAACGCGTGACAGGCGATGCGAAAGTATGTCCGAATCACAATCTTGCCCGGCCGGTGAAGTCTTTGGATGATCCATGCATCGACCAATCGGGGGGTGGGTCAACATCGCTTCCAACGCGGGGAGTTGGCGGAAGGGCATCGCACGCCTGATGGCGGCGGCCGTGCTCGTGACGGCCGCGGGCGTATCCGGTGCCACACCGGCGTCGGCCGCCGGATGCGCGGGCGGAACAGACTCGGACTTCAACGGTGACGGCCTGCGCGACACGGCCATAGCGGACCCCGAGGCAACGGTCTCCGGCATCGGGCGCGCGGGGCTGATCCGCGTGGTGCTCGGCGGCGGCAAGGGCGTCGTCGAGGTCTCGCAGGACATGCCCAATGTCTCCGACGGCGCCGAGGCCGGCGACGGATTCGGGTTCTCCTTCGCGGTCTACGACGCCGACCTCGACGGGTGCAGTGATCTGGCCGTGGGCATTCCGTACGAGGACGTCGGCGTCGAAAAGGACGCCGGTCTGGTGCACCTCATCCACGGCTCGACCCTCGGCATCGGGCAGGGAAGGCCGGACGTGGGGTTCGCGCAGGGGGCCACCCGTCGCCTGGGAGAGGTCGCCGAGCCCGGTGACCTGGTGGGCTACTCGGTCGCCACGACGGTCTCGGGCACCGGAAGGCCCTATCTGATCATCGGCATCCCCGGTGAGGACCTGCCTTCCGGCGCCGACACCGGAATGGTCAACGCCGTCCACTCGGTGCCCGCCGAGGTCACGACCATCACCCAGGACAGCCCCGGGGTCTGGGAGACCGCCGAAGCATACGACCGGTTCGGCTTCTCGGTGGCGGCAGCGGGCAACTGGTTCACCGTCGGCGCACCCGGGGAGTCCATCGACCTGCTGAAGGGCGCGGGAGGCGTCTCGGTCTTCAAGGCGTCGGTCAACGTCGACGGAATCCCCGCTCCCGCCTGGGGATCGGGACAGGCCCGCAACGGCGTCGGCGACAGCACGGCCGAGGCCGGCGACGGTTACGGCACTTCGCTGGCGATGGCTCCCTACCGCCCGTCCACATCGGCCTCGAACACCGACGCACTCATCGCCGTCGGCGTGCCCGGGGAGGATCTGGGCGCGGAGCCCGACGGGGGCGGAGTACAGATCGGCCAGGTAACCGCCCTCAGCGGCGCGGTCTGGCATTCCTGGATCAACCAGGACTCGGCGGACGTCGAAGGCACCGCCGAGGCGGGCGACCGCTTCGGACAGGGCCTGACCGCCGCCAACACCGCGCCGTCGTCGGTCGGTTCCGCGACGACCATGCGCCTGGCCGTGGGAGTACCCGGTGAGGACTCGGAGGACCCCGGCACACCCGGCACGGACATCGGCGGAGTCTCCCTGCTGCCGCTCCTCGGCGCACCCGGAGCAACCGATGTCTGGCTCGAAGCGGGGAACGGCATCCCCGCCGCACCCGCGGACCACCTGCTGGCCGGCCTGAACCTCTTCTCCACCCGCACATCCGTGTACGTGGGACTTCCGTACGCCGCCCCAGGGGACCGCGCGGTCCATTACTACCCGTGGACAACAGGTACCGGTGGTGCCCCGACACAGAGCTGGAAGCCCGGTGAAGGCGGCATCCCGGCCGACAACACCGCTTTCGGCACCACGATCCGGTAGCCCGCCCCGGCCACTCGACGGACATACGCGGCACCAACGAAGAAGAGGCGGGGGACAGCGGAGTGTCGAAGCGGATTCGGTACCGCAGAGCGTGGACGGCGGCGGGCGTCGTAGGTGTGGCGACCGTGCTCCTGGCCACGAGCGGACAGTACGGCGGCGGCGACGGAACAGAGCGCGTACGCAGCGCACAGACGGTCGAGGCGGCACAGGCACGGCTGAAGGCCGCCGTCTCCAACGGCCTGCCGACCGAGGCCGAAGCACAGGACGCCGCAGCGGCGGCCAACGCTCCGGTCGAGGTCACCGGGCTGCGCGAGGAGCGGCGCACGGTCGTGGCCAACGGAGACGGCACCTTCACGGCGCAGGAGTTCCTCGAACCCGTCCGCGCTTTCCGCAACGGCCTGTGGAAACCCATCGACGAGAACCTGGCCAAGTCCTCGGACGGAAGATGGCGGCCCAAGTCCACCACCGTGAACCTGGCGGTATCCGGCGGCGGGGCGGGCCCGTTCGTCAAGCTGGAGAAGGCGGGTCGCGCGTTCGAACTCTCCTGGCCCGGCGGCGCCCTGCCCGCTCCTTCGGTGAACGGTGACACGGCGACGTACGCGGAGGTCATGCCGGGAGTGGACCTCGTGGTACGCGCCGAAGCGGAGGGCTTCGGGCACTTCATCGTCATCAAGACGCCGGCGGCCGCGGCCAACCCCGACATCGCCCGGATCGAGCTGGGGCTGCGCACGGACGCGCTCACCGTACAGACCTCCCCGGAGGGAGACCTGCGGGCGGTCGACGCTCAGTCCGGCGGGGTGGTGTTCGAGGCGGGCGAGCCGGAGATGTGGGACACCCCGCCGACGCCTCAGCCTCCGGCCGGCTCCCGGTCGGCCGTCTCGAACGGCTCTCCGCTGTCCCCGCACCCCGCCGCCACCGTCGCTCCGGTCGGTATGACGGTCGGCGGCAACACCCTCACCCTCGTGCCCGATCCCGGACTGCTGGCGAACCCCGCCGCGTTCCCCGTGGTCATCGACCCGACCGTGACGAGCCCCAGTTCAGCCTGGACCTCGGTGATCAAGGGCATGCCGAACGAGCAGGACTGGAAGTTCACCACTCCGGCGGGCATGGGCAAGTGCCCCACCGACTACAGTGCCGCGTCCTGCCAGGGCATCGACACCCGCCGGTTGATGTACACGGTTCCGCTGACCGCCTACCGCACGAACATGACGATCCTTCAGGCGACCTTCTCGGCCAGGGTCGCCCATATCTACAGCGCCACACCCACGGCCGAGCCGGTGCGGCTGTTCCGGGTCGGCGGCAAGGACTTCGGCGTCTCGTCCGCCAGTAACTGGAGTAACACCAACGCGCTGTGGGACACCTCCCTGGCGACCGTGGACCGGGCGATCTCGCCCACCTCGTGCAGCAGTCCCGCGAATCTGCACTTCGAGTCCGCGGCGACCGGGGCACTGGCGAAGGACGTGCAAGCCGCGGTCACGGGCGGTTGGGCACGTATGACCTTCGGTCTGCGCGCCGCCGACGAGAGCCGGTTCGCCGAGTGGAAACGCATGTGCGGCAACGCCTATCTGTCGGTCACCTACAACCGGCCCCCGGCCACGCTGACGGCCGCCAAGCTGTCCAGCAACCCCGGCGGGGCGTGCAACACCACCGCCACGGGGGTGCGGGTGAGCCGACTGCCCAAGCTGTACGCCCAGCCGACCGACCCGGATCACAGCTCGGCCGAAGCCGAGCCCGTGAAGGTGGAGTACAAGATCTCGTGGACGGACGGGGCCGGCACAGCGCAGACGTACTCCGCGGCGACGGGGATGCTCTCACCGGGGGCGACGTTCCAGCACCAGGTGACAGCGCCCAAGGGGAAGGTGATCCAGGAGAACGCCGTGGTCAACTGGACGGCCCGGGTCAGTGACGGTGTGGTCTGGAGCGGCTGGGGCCCGACCTGTCGCTTCCTGGTCGACAAGAACGTCCCAGGCGCGCCCCTGGTGGACTCGCCGCAGTTCCCGCGAGAGGCCAACGGCGCCGGATTGGGCACCACGGGTTCTTTCACCTTCGCGCCGAACACCGAGGACGGCTTCGACGACGCGGTCGCCAAGTACGTCTACGACTTCGACACCGACAACCTGCCGCCCGCCACCGTCACCCCGGTACAGACCGGAGGCCCGGTGACCGTTCAGTGGACACCGCAACACCGGGGAGGGCACAAGCTGTTCGTCACCTCGTACGACGGTGCCAACAATGCCAGTGAGCAGGTGACGTACTTCTTCACCGCTGTCGAGGGGCAGCCCGCCTCCGGTCAGTGGAGCCTGGCCGACGGCCCCCAGGAGCCCACGGCCCGCGACCAGTCCGGGAACCACCCGGCCGAGATCGGCCCGGGAGTCACCCGCGACACGGCCGGCAACGGAACGCCGGCCGACCGTGTCATGGATCTGAACGGCACCGCCGACGCGTACCTCGCGACCAGGTCTCCGGTCGTCGACACGGACAAGGGCTTCTCGGTCAGCGCCTGGGTCAAGCCGGACACGCTGGACCGTGACATGACGGCCGTCAGCCAGAACGGGAGCGGCGAACCCGGTTTCTCCCTCGGCTACCGTGCGGCCGACAAGACATGGGTGTTCACGCTGCCGACGGGCGATGTCCAGGCGATGGACGCCACGACGCTCGTCGCGACCGGGAACCGCAATTGCGGTGGCACCACGACACAGCCGGTCTGCGCGGGTGAATGGCGCCATATCGCAGGCGTCTACGATCCCGGTGCCGTCAAACCCCTCAAGCTGTACGTCGACGGGGAACTCAAGGCCGAAGTGCTTCAGCCCTACCCATGGCGTGCGCACGGCACCTTCCAGATGGGACGGGTCCGGGCCAAGACCGGCTACCACGGCCACTGGGACGGGCAGCTCGCCGACGTCCGCGCCTACAACCGCGTGACCCCGGCCGGCGAGGTCGCCACGATGGTGGCCGGCAAGCTGGAACGCCTCGGCTACTGGCCCCTCGACACGGTCACCGGGACGTCCTTCCCCGCACTCGGCGGTGGGCAGGCGCTGGTGATGGGCGGCGGTGCCGCGTATGTCCAGGAGACGCCTTTGGACGTCGCCCTCGGTGACACGCTGATGATCACTGAGGACGCGCAGGGCGATCCGGTGGGCGGCGGACGACTGCGGCTCCAGGACAGCGGCTACGCGGCCACCGCGACCGCCCCGCTCTCCGGCACCGGGAGCTTCTCGGTCACCGCACGGGTCCGGCTGTCCAGCAATACGGCCACCAACCGCCAGGCGGTGCTGGCGCTCCCCGGCGACACCACCAACCGGTTCGTGGTCCGCTTCACCGCTTCTCAAGGAGGCATGGCGGGGCACTGGGAACTGGTCGTTCCCCGGGACCCGGGTTCGGACACACCCGCCGCGGTGGCGCGCGGCTACGCGAACGACAGACCACACGAGGCAGCGGGCCAGTTCATCACGGTGACCTACGACGCGCTGACCCAGCGACTGAGTCTGTACGTCGACGGAGCCGCGGCGCAACCGGATCCCGGTCGGCCCCAACCGTTTTCGGGCCATGTGGACGGGGTCGCCATGACCTGGCCCGCCACCGGCGGCCTCCAGATCGGCCGGGCCCGTACCGGTGCCGGCACTTGGGGGGACTTCCTGGCCGGAGACGTGGACGACGTCCGTGTCTACAACGGCGTTCTCGACAAGAGCACGATCGACAAGTTGCACGACAACTACGTCAAACCAGCGCTCTAGCCCCGCACCGGTCGCCGCCGCACCCGTCCGGCGGCGACCGGACCCCGGACTTCCTCGTCCCCTTCCGCGTCTTCCCGGGAGCCTTCATGTCTGCCCGAACCCCCCGCCCCAACCTCATCCGCGGACGAAGAGCCGCCACGGTGATCGCCCTGGCGCTGTCGACCGTCCTCACCGCGACGACCGTGCAGGCAGCGGCCGTCCCGGAAGCGGCACGCCCCTTCGCGGCCGACAAACCCGCCTTCGACGACCCCGCCAAGGGCACGCGTACCAAGGCCAAGCCCCGGCCGGTCGACACGACCAGGAAGGCCGCCGTCACCGCCCTCGACCAGGCCCGGTGGCCGGGCGCGGGAAGTGCCACCGCCGAGGTGACCGCCGCGGGCGCGCGGATCCAGCCCGGCGGTCTCCCCCTCACCCTCACCACGCCCACCTCCACAGCCTCGCGTCAGACCGCCGGGGCGAAGAAGGCACCCGCGGCGAAGAAGGTACGGGTCGAGGTCGTGGACCGGGGGCGGGCTCTCGCACTCGGCGCGAGCACCCTGCTGAAGGTCACTCACGCGGATACCGCAGACGCCACAGCCACCGCAGCCCCCAAGGCCACCGCAGCCGCCACGGCCCGGACGCGGCTCAGCGTCGACTACCGGAGCTTCGCCGAGGGCCACGGCGGTGACTACGGAGCCCGGCTGGCCCTGTATCAGCTCCCCGCCTGCGCGATGACCGCGGCTCCCGGCTCCACCGCCTGCCCCGAGCGGCCCGTCCGGCTCCCCTCGGTGAACGACACCGAGGCCGGCACGGTCTCCGCGGACGTCCCGGTCACCGGCGGCAACGGGACCCCGTTCCTGGCGGTGGCGTCCTCGACCGGCTCGTCCCAGGGCGACTACAGCGCCACACCGCTCTCCCCGTCCGCGTCGTGGAACGTGTCTCCGTCGTCCGGCGGATTCTCCTGGTCGTATCCGATGCGGCTGGTACCCACCCCCGGCGGACAGGTCCCGTCGGTCGGGCTCTCGTACTCCTCGCAGAGCACCGACGGCAAGACCGCCATCACCAACAACCAGGGCTCCTGGGTGGGCGAGTCGTTCAGTTACGAACCCGGTTTCATCGAGCGCCAGTACAAGCCGTGCGCGGACGACGGGCACGCGAACTCCGGCGAGATGTGCTGGGCCCACGACAACGCCACGATCATGCTCAACGGCTCGTCCGGGCAGCTGATCAAAGACGACACCACCGGCGCCTGGCACATGACCGGCGACTCCGGATGGAAGATCGAGAAGCTCGACGGCGCGGTCAACGGCGACAACAACGGCGAGCACTGGAAAGTGACCGCCGACGGCAGCGAGTACCACTTCGGGCTGAACCGCCGCCCCGGCTGGCGTGCCGACAACCCGGCCACCACCGCCACGACCGACCCCGACCCGGAGACCAACTCCGCCTGGACCGTCCCCGTCACCGGCGACGACAGCGGGGAGCCGTGCTACAACGCGGTGTTCGCCGACGCCTGGTGCCAGCAGGGCTGGAGATGGAGCCTCGACTACGTCAAGGACCGGCACGGCAACACCATCTCCTACTTCTACGGCAAGGAACTCAACGCCTACGCACGCGGCGGCAAGACCGATGTGCCCGGAACCACCTACACCCGCGGCGGCTACCTCCAGCGCATCGAGTACGGACAGCGGCACGACAAGCTCTTCACCGAGGCGGCCCCGGCACAGGTCCGGTTCACCACCGCCGAACGCTGCGAGACCACCGCGGACTTCGACTGCGCCGAGTCGAAGTGGACCGCCGCCAACGCCGCGCGCTGGCCCGACACCCCGCACGACCGCTACTGCGCCGTGGGAACCAGATGCGGCTTCGCCCAGGCGTCGCCGTCCTTCTTCACCCGCAAGAAACTCACCGCCATCACCACGCAGATGCGCACCGGTCCGACCGTGACCACCCCCACGGACGCCACGACGCCCTACGCCGACGTCGACGCCTGGCGGCTCAAGCATCTGTTCACCGACAACGGCGACGACTCCAAGACCCTGTGGCTGTCCGAGATCCAGCACGAGGGCAAGGGCAACGGCGGCAGCATCACCCTCCCCTCCGTACAGCTCATCGGCAGGCAGCTGGACAACCGGGTCGACGCGATCGGCAACAACCTCTCCCCGATCAAACGGTTCCGTCTCCACACGGTGCTCAGCGAGTCCGGCGCGCAACTGGACGTCGAGTACAAGCCCGCCGACTGCGCCGCCGGATCACTGCCGAGCCCCGGCACGTCCGTCAAACGCTGCTACCCCGTGGTCTGGGCCCCGCCCGGCCACCTCACACCGATCACGGACTGGTTCCACAAGTACGTCGTCGCCTCCGTGCAGCAGTCCGACCGCACCGGCCTGAGCGACCCGATGGTCACCCGGTACGACTACCTGGGCGACGCCGCCTGGCGCAAGGCCAAACCCGACGGGATCACCGACCCGGCTCAGCTGACCTGGGGACAGTGGCAGGGCTACGGCAAGGTCCGGGTCACCTCCGGCGACGGCCAGAACCAGACCTCACGCGTCGACTACACCTACCTCCAAGGCATGGACGGCGACGCCATGCCCGGCGGCGGCGTGCGCAACCTGTCGGTCACGGACTCCAGCGGGGTCAGCCATTCCGACTCGGAAGAGTACGTCGGCTACGAACTGGAGAAGGCCGTCTACAACGGCGGCAGCATCGTCTCGAAGGTGATCTCCACTCCCTGGCAGCGCACCACCGCCACCCGGACCCGCACCTGGGGCGGCACCCAGGTCGTCGACAAGGCGACCGTCGTACGCACCCAGACGACCCGCGGCTTCACGGCCCTGACCGGCGGCGCCTGGCGTGAGTCCAAGACGATCACCGGTTTCGACACCGCCGCAGGCGTCGTCGGACGCACCAAGCAGGTCGACGATCTGGGTGACCTGTCCACCGCGGCCGACGACAAGTGCACCCGCACCACGTACGCCGACAACCAGGCCGCCAATCTGGTCAACCTGCCCGAGCGGATCGAGACCGTGACGGTGGCGTGCGGAACCACCCCCGACCGCGCCACCCAGGTCCTCAGCGACCAGCGCACCAGCTACGACGGCCACGCCCTGGGCGCCGCCCCGACCCGGGGCCTGGCCACCCGGACCGAGCGGCTGACGGCCCACAACGGCACCACGCCCACCTACCAGATCACCGGCACGACCACCTACGACGAGTACGGACGGCCCCTCACCCAGACGGACACACCGGCCGCCGCCACCACCACCCTCGCCTACACGGAGACCAACGGGCTGATCTCCAAGGTCACTTCCACGAACCAACTCAACCATCTGACCACCACCGAGTACGCACCCGCGTGGGGCCAGGCCAAGGCGCAGATCGACCCCAACAACCGACGTACCGACCTGGACTTCGACGCCCTCGGGCGGCTCACGTCCGTCTGGCTCCCCGGCCGTGCCAAGGGTGCTGTCGGACCGAGCCTGAAGTACGACTACTTCATACGCCAGGACGCCGTCTCCGCCATCAAGACGGAGAAGGTCCGCAACGCCGGCAACTACTCCGTCGCGGAGTACCAGCTCTTCGACGCACTGCTCCGCCCCCGCCAGCACCAGACCGAGGGTCCCAACGGCACCCGCATGGTCGCGGACACCTGGTACAACGGCATCGGCAAGATCGCCAAGACGAACGCGACCTACAACGCGCTCGGCGCTCCCTCCGACGGTCTGATGGCCGTGTCGGACGGAGCTGTCGGTTCCCAGACCCGGAATCTCTACGACGGCCTTGGCCGCCCCACCGCCGAGATCTTCGCCATCGCCGGTCACGAGCAGTGGCGCACCACCACGTCGTACGACTCGACGGGCGAGGGTGACCGGGTCCACACCGACCCGCCCCAGGGCGGCGTCCCCACCACGTCGATCACCAACGAAGCCGGGCAGCTGACCGAGCTGCGCCACTTCGACGGTGCCTCGCCGGTCGTCAGCGGTCCGCTGGGCAATCACACCACGACCAAGTACACCTATCGGCCCGCCGGCCAGATGGCGACGGTCAAGGACGCGGAGAACAACGTCTGGGAGTACACCTACGACCAGCTCGGCCGCAAGATCCGGAGCGTCGACCCGGACACGGGCACCACGACGACGACCTACGACGACGCCGACCGCCCTGTCACCACGACCGACGGCAGGGGCGACAAGGTCACCACGACCTATGACGCGCTGAGCCGCCCCCTCGCCACCTACGAGGGAGCGGGCACCACCGGCGCCAAGCTCACCGAGACCCAGTACGACAAGGCGGGTGCCCTGGGCCACCCGTACGCGTCCCGCCGCTACACCAGCCCCACCGAGTACTTCGCCTCGATCGTCGCCCAGTTCGACACGTTCTACCGCGCCATCCGGACGACGATCTCCGTCCCGGCCTCGGAGGGGGCCCTCCAAGGGTTCTACATCTTCACCACCAACTACAACAACGACGGCACCGTCGCCTCCAGGGGCATGCCCGGTGTGGGCGGCCTGCCGACCGAGGCCGTCGTCACCAACTACGACGAACTGCAACGCCCCATCAGCCTGTCCGGTGCGGTGAACTACGTCACCAACACGGTCTGGACGCCGACGAGTCAGCTGTCCACGCTCACTCTCAACACCGGTACCAAGCAGTCCGAGCAGCACTTCTTCTACGAGAAGGGCACGGACCGCGTCACCCGGCAGCTCGTGACGGTCGACGGCCTGAACCGTTCCGCGAAGGACTCCAGGACCTCGTACGACCAGGCGGGCAACGTCCTCTCGACCACGGACACCGCCGACACCGGCAGTACGGCGACCACGGACGTGCAGTGCTACGCCTACGACGGCCAGAAGCGGCTCTCCGAGGTCTGGACCCCGGCCGCCACGGCCGCGACGGCGGCGGGCTCCGGCACCGTCGGCATGGCGACGCCCGAGTACAACGGCAGCGTCCCCAGCGCCTGCGCCGCCGCGCCGGGCGCGAGCCCGCTCGGCGGACCGGCTCCGTACTGGACGTCGTACACCATCGACAAGATCGGCAACCGCACCAAGGAAGTCCGCCACGACACCGGCCTCGACGCCACCAAGGACGTCACCCGCACCTACGGGTACGCGGACGCCAACCAGAACGGCGTCAAGAACGAGGCCGGCGACGGCGGACCGCACGCTCTCACCAAGGTCACCGAGCAGACTCCGACCGGTACACAGGTCTCGACCTACGCCTACGACCAGTCGGGCAACACCACCCAGCGGACCACCGGCGGCGACACCCAGACCCTCACCTGGAACCCCGAGGGCAAGGTCACCAAGATCGCCGAGCCGGACGACCCCACCACGCCGAACCAGAACGAGGCGACCGAGACCACGTTCCTGTACGACGCGAACGGCAATCGCCTCAAGCGCAAGGACCCATCGGGCACCACGATCTACCTGCCCGACACCGAACTCCACCTCCCGGCCGGCGGAACGACGAGGACGGCCACCCGGTACTACACCCACGCCGGCAAGACCGTCGCCGTCCGCACCTCCGACAACAAGATCAGCTACATCGCCTCCGACCACCACGGCACGGGCGACCTCGCGATCGACGCCACCACCGGCGCTGTGACCACGCGCCGCATGGACCCCTACGGCAACGCGCGCGCCGGGAACACCGGGACATGGCAAGGCCAGAAGGGATTCGTCGGCGGAACGATCGACGAATCCACCGGCCTGACCAATGTCGGCGCACGTCAATACGACGCCAAGCTGGGCAAGTTCATCTCCGTCGACCCGATCATCGACACCGCCGATCCACAGCAGATGAACGGATACGCCTACGCCAACAACAACCCCACCACCTACGCGGACCCGACAGGGCTGCTGCTCGCCTGCGGTCCGAGTACGGACTACGACTGTCCGACCAGGAAGAGCAACCCTCCGGGACACGGCAACACCAGGGGAGACGTCAACAAAGCGGAACGAGACGTCAAGGGCGCGGAAGCAGCCAACAACAAGGCCAGCCAGAAGGTCGCCAAAGCGGGCAGGAAACTCGCCAAGATCCTCATGGACGAACTGGGCGTCACCGCGGCCCTGGACTGCATATCCAGCGGTGACGCGGCCGCCTGTGGCGAAACGATACTCAATATCGCAGGCAGCTTCGCCGGGGGTCTGGCGGGAAAACTCCTCGCGAAATACGGAGCCCCCTGGAAATGGGATGACGCCGCAAAGCTGGTCAAACGGGTCGGCGGACTCCTCGACGACCTGGTCACCGGCGTCAAGGAAATCTGGGACACCTCCAAAACCCTCAACAGGGCCAGAGACAAACTGGCCGCAGTAAAGGCCAAGTACGAGAAATCGGGAGCCGCGGAAAGCTGCCCGAGCCCACACAGCTTCCTGCCCGGCACACAGGTGCTCCTCGCGGACGGCTCCACCAGACCGATCGAGGACATCAGACCAGGCGACAAGATCGTCACGACCGATCCCAAGACGGGGAAGGAGGTCGTCCGCGAGGTCGTCGGCACGATCGTCACCGAGGACGACAAGCACTTCGTCGACCTCACCATCACGGCCGACGGCGAGAGTTCCTCCCTGATCTCCACGACGACCCACCCCTTCTGGATCGAGTCCCAGCAGGAGTGGATCAAGGCCGGCGACCTCAAGCCGGGCATGCGCCTGACGACGCCCGAGGGCACGACGGCCGTCCTGGACGAGACCCGCACTTTCGACAAGCGCCAGCGCACACACGACCTCACGATCGCGGAACTGCACGCGTACTATGTGCTGGCGGGCGCCACGCCGGTCCTCGTGCACAACAGCAATGAGTGTCCGACGCACGTGATCGGAAAGGGAGACGATCCCCTCGTTCCTGAACTGGTTGACGACATCAACGCCCGTTTTCCGGGGCATGTCCGGGCACAGGGAGTCGACATCGTCGGCGCAGACGGCCAAGTGCTCACGGATTTCGACATCGTGACCAGGAACGCCGTGGTTCAGGTCAAGACGGGCTCGGGTAAGGGGGCGCTGAAACAGGCTTTGAGAACTCAGAGTCTGACGGGTTATCCGGTCATCGTCTACCTACCGCAAGGGCGAGGAAGCGTGATCAAGAGTCTTGAGCAGGCCGGCATCATGGTCACTCGCGACAAGAATGTCCTGCTGGATGTCTTGACTCCGTAGTCCAAGATGCGACATGAGCGCCCGTCACGACAGGAAGACCCATGCGGCCTACCATCGTTCTCCTCAGTCCCCCAGGGAGCCATCAGCACATCGTGGCCCGTCTGCAGCAGGCTGGCGCCTACAGTGAGGGTGAAACCTTTGATCGGCTGGATCGAGGAGAATGCAGCTTCGGCGTAGACGCGTCCGGGGATGTCCTCGATGAATTCGATCAGGAAGAAGTGGATGAGATTCGCCAGAAGATTGGCGAGTTTCAGGCGGTCACGCTTGAATATTCGGGAGTATCTTGCATTCGCGATCTTCTGGGCGAAGTAATCCAGGGAGTACCGGGCTTGCTGGATACGAATTACGGCGAACTCATCGAATATGGAGAGGTTCTAGCGCGGTTCCAGAGGGAACCTCTTTGGGATTGGCGATTCGCGGTGGATGAATAACCTCTGCGGGCGGGTGCGGTAAATAGGAAGAGGGGGCAGGTTGATGGCCTGCCCCCTCTTCCTATAGCCCGCGCCCTTGCTTTCACTCGCGAATCGCCACTTGGTGGGTGGTGCCCAGTGAGACCGCCTGACGGCGGTAGTTGACGGCAACGTCAGCGGACGAGGACGGTGCAAGGCGGCGGTTCGTCGCCATCGGAGCTGGCCGTCTCGGTGATCCCACCACTGCTGAGCGCAGTGCTGAGGGTGTCGATGGTGTCTCGCTGAAGGCGGAGCCTTACGTGGGCGCAGACGGTGGCGGTGACGCCGATGTGGGCGTGGCCGAGGAGTTCCTTGATCACGATGAGTTCGACGCCGTGTTCCAGGAGCAGGGCGGCGGTCGAGTGCCTGAGGTCGTGGAAGCGGATGCGGCGGAGGCCAGCCTCGCAGAGGAGCGTAGTGAAGGTGCGGGTGAGGTTGGTCGGGTCGATCGGCCTGCCCTGCGGTGTCGTGAACACGAGCCCGTCGTGCTGCCACGTGGTGCCCGCGGCCTCACGCTCGTGCTTCTGCTGTTCGTGGTGGTGTTTCAGTGACTGGACGCAGCGGGTGGGAAGGGCGATGCGGCGCTCGGACGCCCGGGTCTTGGTGGGGAGATGCGTGAGGCCGCCGGTGCGAGTATCGGATGCTGGCCGTTCCGGTGATGAGGTCGAGGTCTTCCAGCGGAGGCCGAGGGGTTCGCCCTTGCGGGGTCCGGTGCGCAGGGAGAGTTCGTACAGCGCGTGGAGCCGGTCGGTGCGGGCCTGCGTTGAGGAACTGGCGGGCCTCTGCCGCGGTGAGCGGATGGAAGCGCCTGGGCTGGTGCAATCGTGACGGGCGGCCCGCGTAGGTGTCGTCCGTGGCGAACGGATTGGAGATGCACGATGCCGACGATTGAAGTGGCTACGAGGCGGCTCGCGGAGCTGATCAATGTATCCGGTTGCACGTCTCTCGGTTTGCTCGAGCCATCTGCGCTACACGCAATGATTGTGGGGTCACCTGAAATCATCCATGTCGGCATCGGGCGCAGGTCGACCCTTCGAGGAACTTACGGGGATCGATATTTGATCTCTGATGATTTCCGGAACAATAGGTTCGGCTGGAGCGGATTCTTCGACGTTCTCGATGAGGGCGACTCCTCGATCGGCCTATTTTCGCTCCGAGGCGGAGGGTGGACCCTGATCGGACTCACAGACGAGAAAGTTGAATCCGTTGTCGCGGCTCTAGTACGCCCTCCTCTTTCGCATGAATGGCCACAGTGTGCTGAACGAACCTGACGGGCTCCAGTCCCACTACTGACGGCAACGCAACCGAACACCCGCGATCGAGCGTTGGAGAACGTTGATGATTCTGACCGGTTTCGTTGGCGGAACGACGTACCATGCCCTATCAGGGGCTGCTCTTGACCGCCTTATTGACGAGTTGGCGAGCCGCGGATCCGGCCGGGACTCGGGCGTGGCTGGGCAGTCAGAGGGGGGAGTTTTCGCCACCTTTTTTCTTTTGATGCCGCATAGAGACTCGATTAAATCGGATCGGGGTTTCGACAGTTGCCTTCAAGTCTCGGTAAACTCGCTCACGGGATATGGTGCCTTGAGGTGGCTGGTTCTTGAGGGCTCTGAAGTGCGGGTGGATCAGGATATTGCGAGAAGCGTCTGGATCTCCAAAAATTCGGACCCACCAATTTTGGATCCGAAAGTTGTTGCTGACCTCGGTAATGGGAGGCTGTTCGAGCCTCGCAGTGTACTTCCAGTCTCTGGCATCCGTGCGGCCGTCGAGGAGTTTTGTGAACTGAGGACCGGTCAGCGGCCTGCCGTAGTTTGCTGGGATCGGTATGACTCCGACGGATACCGCTTTATGCAGCCAGATACGCGGCCTCTTTACTGTGAGGATCCATGGTGCAGAATCTCGGGTACGCGGCACCCCATTCACTAATGGGGCACCTTCGAGCTTGTAACAGGATCTTACCAACCTCTCGCTGGAAAGGTGCTCACATTTTGCGGGACGAGAATTGTTGTCCCCTGGTGAGCAAGTGCAAGCAATTGGCAGTGGTGGCATCTGATAAGCCTAGCGCCTTCTTGGGTAAGAATGAAACGTGCGCCGAAGGCGAGCGCGACGCGAGCGACCTTGAGTAGGTAGAGCAGGTTATTGCTGGATCGGGGTACGTCACGATTCCGGAAGAACTTCTCACAAGTCGCTATGACGGATCCACTCTCCTGCGCTTCCACGGTTCTGGGGAGCCGATTTGGTGGGACCGGTTCTTCGGTTCTTTCTGATGGATCTCAAGTATCGGGTTCCAAAACGTTGGTGCTTATGGGTCGCATGGGATTCGATACCCGATTCGACCCGGCCGCGCCATGATAAAGGCCATGCAGTGGCAAAGACTAGCCTCGCCGAGCTGTGCTTGGCGAGGCTGATCTGGTTTTTGACGGCAGTAGTTGACGGCAACGTCAGCGGAGGCCAGTTGCGCAGGGTGTGCGGTTCGTCGCCAGGCAACAACTCCGCACAGCCACGGACACCCATGCACTGCACCGGGCCAGCAAGCTGCGCTTGACCTGCATAAGAGCAGGTAGAGGGGTGTCGCGTAGCACACTTACTATGTGCTGGCGGGGCCTCGCCAGTCCTCGTCTATAACTGTGGCGGCTCAAATCCTGCCACGCTGACTCCTGCCGCTGCGCCAATGGTGCGTCCATACGGTCGGCTGTCCAGGAGCATGAAGTAGGGCGTTTTGGGGATCTTGATGGCAGGGCGAGAGTTGGGGACAATCTCACGCCGAACCACATTCCGCAGGCCGCCTCTGGCCGTATCTCGAACTATCGAGACTTCGCCGCACATATGATGACGGATGCCGATCATAGAATGACGCGCACGTACGGCGGCGCGGGAAGGAGGGCCGCGCGCGTTGATGCCGGGCTCACGTTTCGACAGGTCCTGGCGGCAGATTTCGCGAATCTACGAATGATTGGCCAGGTAAACCATGGCGATCCGAGCTATTTCAATGATGCAATCTCGGGGATCATGCAGTACTACAGGGCTAACTATCCGCATCTCTTGTGAGGAGGATTTCAGTGATCAGATATCAGGTTCGAGAGTTTGTTCGGCTGGGTTGCCCACTACCCTCGGAGCAAGATAACTCCGAGGAGGGTGACGAGGCATTTGACGAGATGGAGCGGGCCCTGCACGCCATCGAGAAGCCCGTCACCGATGAAGAGGCCGGGCTCCTACTGACGTGCTTCGGGGATGACGACTGCTTCGGATTGGCTTGGACGCTGCTGCACCTTGTGGAATCAGCTCCGTCGCCAGTGGTGACCTCCCGGCCGCCCGATGATGCGAACGCATGGATTTCGAGGCTGTGGATGCGCTATCAGAACTCTTTGGCTAGCTAGCCAAAAGGGTTGCACCGGAGTGGATCAAGGCCGGGGACCTCAAGCCGGGCATGCGCTTGACGACGCCCGAGGGCACGACGGCCGTCCTGGACGAGACCCGCACTTTCGGGAAGCGCCAGCGCACGCACGACCTCACGATCGCCGAACTGCATGCGTACTATGTGCTGGCGGAGGCGGCTCCAGTCCTGGTTCACAACTGCGGTGGCGCGGTTGATGGGCACTCGCCAATCTGCGAATGCAATCCCGAGAAGCCCAGGAGTGAGGTAACTCTTGACAGGGATTCGTTCGAGCAGGCTCGTAACACCGGACTGGATTTGATAGGGACGCTCGATGACGGCTCAACGGCACCGCTTGTCGGTCGGCTCGAGGCTGCCATAGAGACCTATGGAAAATTGACTGGGTTCACGGGTAGAAGCGGTGGAGATTACCGGGAATTTCGTCTTGACGTCGATGGAGTTAAGGGGGCGCATATCAATGTAATGACAGGGAAAGGTGCGTCGGTTCGCAAATGGGCCATTCGATGGCCCGGTGCAAGTGTCACTCCTTGGCTGAGGCGAAACGCATGAAGGAGGAAATTCCCTACGGGAGTCGTCCAGACCTTCTTCCTGGCTTCATGAATTATCATCACTCTGATGAAGAATGCCAGGTCGTTAGGCTAGGTATTGCGGAATCTCGCGAACTGGAAGCGGTGAGCCTGAACAGGTTCCCACCCACCGTCACCGCAGCTCTTGAATGGCCGGCCGATTCGTTCGATGACCGTCGATGGTGGGACGATGAAGAAGACTGGGCGAGGCTGATAGAGGAATTGCTCTCCCGGTACGCAGCGGAAGGGGCGCATGTTGCCATCTTCTGGGGAAATCTCGTGATGCCGACGGTAGTTCTTCCTGCACGCACCGTCGTGGAGCACGCTTGGGAGATCTTGGATTCTGGGCCACATTTCTGGATTTACCCACTTGGTACTTCGATTCTTATCGAGTGCCTGATGGATGGGCAAGTGACAGTCGCGACCATTCCAGCGGCCTAGGATTTTCCGGCGGAGTTGGCAGTCAGCCTCACCAGGTGGTGGGGCTGTCTGCTGTTCTTGGGTGCAACCGTGGAAAGCTGCGTATCCACGTCCAGTGGGCTTGCCGAGCGTCTGACGGTAGTAGTCGACGGCAACATCAGCGAGGTGGCGGTTCGTTGAGTGCGGTGCTGAGGGTGTCGACGGCGTCTCGTTGGAGGCGCCGTCGGATGTGGGCGTAGACGGTGGCTGCGACGCCGATGTGAGCGTGTCCGAGGAGCTCCTTGATCACGACGAGTTCGACGCCCCGGGCCAGCAGCAGCGTCGCCGTCGAGTTCCGCAGACCCTGGAAGCCAGGGCTGATTCAAAGTCGTGGTGATCTTGTGAGGTGCCTGGTCACAGGGGTGTGACGATTGGTTCGGGGGCCGCGACGGATGCAACGAAGCTCC
>NZ_JBSGAW010000038.1:0-43211 GCF_053600955.1 Streptomyces sp. NPDC004838
GAGCCAGGTCTCCTGGAGGACGTCCTCCGCGTCGGCCGCCGATCCGAGGATCTCGTACGCGACGGTGAAGAGCAGACTGCGGTAGGCGACGAACGCCTCGGTCGCCGGGCCGGTGGCGTGGTCACTCATGTCCCGGTCTCTCCCCTGTTCACGCAATGCTGTTCGTGCACGGCCTCAGACTGCCGTGTCAGCGGGCGCCGGCGCATCCGCACGCTTGGCCTGCAGCATCTGCCGGCGCTTGGCGCCTCCCGGGACGCGGTGCAAGCCGTACGAACCGGGTTTGCGTGCCTCGCCGGCCATTTGCTTGACGATGCTCGTGCAGATGAACTCCTTGAGCTTCGCGCCGGGGCGACCGTCGATGCGGAACCGCACCGCGTCGTCGTACCTGTGGGCGAACTGGAAGATGCCGGCGCGTCGGCCCAGGCTGATGCACTGGCCGGCGAACACCTGGTTGAGGGTGGAGGGCTGCTCACCCGCGATCCGGCTGAGCACCGTGTCGGCGGCCCGCGCGCCCAGAGGCATCGCGGCCTGGCAGCTCATCCGCAGCGGCAGATCCGACGGCGCCGCCGAATCCCCGGCCGCGACGATGCGCTCGTCGTCCACGCTCGTCAAGGTCTCGTCCGTGAGCAGGCGGCCCAGTGCGTCGGTGCTCAGCCCACTGCGCGCGGCCAGGTCCGGCACGCCGAATCCGGCGGTCCAGACGGTCACGTGGCTCGGCAGCTCGCGGCCGTCGCCGAGCCGGACGGCATCGCGCGTCACCTCCGTCACCTCCGCACCGGGGCCTTGGAGTACGGTCACACCGAGTTCGGCGAGCCGCTCGGCGACCGAGCGCCGCCCCCGAGGATGCAGATACGGGCCCAGCACCTCGCCGCAGACCAGGGTCACGGCCCGGCCCGGCTCCGCCAGCTCGGCCGCGGTCTCGATGCCGGTCGGACCGGCTCCGACCACGGTCATCGTGGCCTCTCTCGGCGCGACGTCGACGACCGGCCGCAGCCGCTGCGCCTCCTCCAGTCCGGCGATCGGGTAGGCGAACTCGGCCGCTCCGGGCACGCTCGGGTCGGCGCTGCCACTGCCCACCGCGTAGACCAGATAGTCGTAACCGACCGTGCCGCCGCTCGCCAGCGTCAGGCTGCGCTCGGAAGCGTTGATCGTCGTCACGCTGTCGACCACCAGACCGACACGCTCACCCAGGACCTTCCGGTACTCCACGACCGCGTCGTGGGACCCGCCCACCAGTTGGTGCAGGCGGATCCGGTCGACGAAAGCCGGGCGCGGATTGATCAGAGTCACGGTCACGTCGTCGCGCCGCGTCAGACGGTTGGCCGCCATGACTCCGGCGTATCCGCCGCCGATCACGACGGCCTCGATGTTCCCAGCCACGGTGTCTCCTTCGTTCGAGTCACTGGTTCATGGGTCAGCCTCAAGACACCGGGTGACCGATCGCTGTGACGGATTGTGAGGCAGGTCACTCCACTGGTGCGGCACGCCGTCCTCGCCGGGGACCGGCCGATGCGGCGGACCGTGCGGATCCGCACCCGCTCCGGCCTGGCCGGTGCGCGTTCGTGCGACGCGGCGCGGTCAGGTCCCTGCCGTCGTCGCCGAGCGGCCGGGACGCTCCGGCTCCCGGCCCATGCGCGCACAGTCCGCGGGCGGGGCATCACCTGAGCCCGTCGGCGATGGGGGACGGGCTTGAGGGTGATGCGGTGACTTCACGATTTCACGATTTGGCGATGAAGTACGGTCACGGACCGGGAAGCCCGCACCACCCGGGACAGAAGACCTACGGGACAGCCCTTAGACCGCCGCCGCTCTTCCCCCGTACTCCAGCGGGTCCGTCAGCACATCCTGGACCACGAGAGCCGCCGCGCCGCGGGCCGCGTCCGTCGCGGGGGAGGAGGCGCGGAGGCGGGCGGCCGTGGGGGGCCAGAGGCCGGAGACCACGCGGGCGGAGAGTTCCCGCGCGGCAGGCGGGGCGAGCCACGGCACCAGGGGGCGGTAGATCCCGCCGAGGACGACCGCGTCCGGGTCGAAGAGGTTCACCGCGCCGGAGAGGACGCGGCCGAGCATCATGCCCGCCCGGCCCAGCGCCGACAGGGCCCGTTCGTCACCCGCGCGGGCGCGGTGGACCAGTTCGGCCACGCCCGTCGCGCCGTCCGCCTCGTCGAGCCCCGCGGCCCGCAGCAGTGCCGACTGGCCCGCGTACTGCTCAAGGCAGCCCCGTGAGCCGCAGCGGCACTCGGGGCCGTCGGGCGCGACCAGGACATGGCCGATCTCCCCGGCGAAGCCATGTGCCCCGCGCAGCAGTTCGCCGCCGAGTACCAGCGCCCCGCCGACGCCGATCTCACCGGTGAGATACAGGAAGGTGCGCACATCCCCGAGTCCGCCGAACCACAGCTCCGCCAGCGCCGCGAGATTCGCCTCGTTCTCGGAGCGGACCGGCAGCACCGGCAGCCGGGGCCGCAGCGCGGCGAGCGCGTCGGTGAAGAGATCCTCGGCGGGGACGCGGTTCCAGCCGAGATTGGGGGCGGCCCGTACGGTGCCTCCGGTCACCAGGCCGGGCAGGGCCAGCGCGGCGCCCACCGGCCGTAGATCCTGTTCCGCGGCGGAGGACAGCGCGCGGGAGGCGATACGGGCGGCTCGGGCCAGCACCCGCGACGGCGAAGCACCCCGGTTGTCGAGGTGTTCGACGAGCCGGACCCGGTCGGTGCCCGCCAGGTCCACCACGCACACCGAGACGTAGTCGACGTTTATCTCGACCCCGAGGCCCGCGACTCCGGTACGGGCGATCTTGAGCACGGTGCCGGGCCGCCCCGCCTGGCCGCTGAAGGTCTTCCCGGACTCCGAGAGGAACCCGCTCTCCAGGAGCTGTTCCACCAGGGAGGAGATCGCCGCGCGGGTCAGCCCCACCCGGGCGGAGACCCCGGCTCTGGTGATCTCGCCCGCGTCGCGGACCGCCCGCAGCACCAGACTGAGGTTGTGACGGCGCACGGTGTCCCGGCCGGCCTTCGGTTCCAGCCGGTCCCGGCCTCCGGGGCCGGCCGGTCTCGCCCGTGCGATGGGTTCCACGTATCAGCCCTGTGGCCCTCGGTATCCCAGGGACGCCTCGATGCGCCCGGCCAGCCCGTCGCGCCGCTGAGGGCCACGGACGGTCGAACCGGCCAGCCAGGAGCGGCACTTGCTGCCGAGAAGGAGACCGAAGCTCTCCGCCTCGTTCTCCACGGACTGGTCGAAACAGGTCCTCGCGGCGACCCGGCGGACGGTGTCCTGGAGGTCGGCCGCGTCCGAGAGCAGCCGGGCCGCGACGGCCGCGCCCTCGATGTGGTGGGTGCAGTGCCCGGCCTTCATGTGCCACAGCTCATGGCCGAGAATCACCAGCTGGTGGTCGGGCGCGGTGCGTTCCTCGATGACGATCAGGTCCTGGTCCGTCATGTCCAGCCAGAGTCCGCTCGCCGTGCCGGGGGGAAAGGTGGCCGTACGGTAGCGGACCGGCCGGCCGCGGCGCCTGCTCATGCCTCCGCACAGGGCCGCGTAGAGATCGGCGGGCTCCGCCGGCGCGGGCAGGTCGATCGCGGCCACCAGCTCACCGCAGAGCCGACGCATCTCCTTGCCAATGCTCACCGTTCTCCTCTCCTCCCCGTCAGCGGCCGCACCCGCATCACCCGGTATCCGCACCTGTCCGCGCCTGACCGCACCTGTCCGCACCTGTCGTGTCCCGACCTGTCCTGAAATCCTGTCGTGGAATCAGGTCTTTCCTGAAGTCAGGTTTCCGTCTGCTTTACGGTGTCGGATTCCGCCGGTTCGGCTGATTCCGGTGGTTTGACGCTTTCCAGAAGCAGGTCGAGCCATTCGGTGACTTTGTCCCGGTGCTTGTCCGTCGGCAGTTGCGCGGCCCGCCAGGCGATGCCCCGTACGCCATGGTCCTGCAGCAGCCGCTCCAGAGGGTCGCCCTCGCCGGCGTACCCCTGGAGGAGACGCTGTTCGGTGCGCTGGAGCGCGTTGTTGAGCGCGTCCTCGTCGTCGGCGGTCAGAAACCCCGCGTGCACCTTGAAGAAGCGCTGGATCGCGTCGCAGTGCTCCATCGTGGGACGGCGGTCGCCGTTGATGAGGGCCCCCGCCTGCTGGCGGGACATGCCGGCCCCGGCGGCGATCTCCTGCTGGGTGTACTTGCGGCCGTTGGGCTTCAGCCGCGTCCGGCGCAGCAGGTCGAAGCGCTGGACGAAGCGGGCCTGGAGATCGGGCTCACCGGCCGGGCGCCCTTCGAGCAGGGCGGCGACCACGTCGGCGGGCACACCCGACTCCTCCGAGAGCCGGTGGACGTCGAACACCTCGCCGCGGTTCACCCCCAGTCTGGCCACGAGTTCGGCGACGCGGGTGACCGACGCCGCCAGAGGGCCGGAGGCCGCGGGGCCCGGAACCAAGAAGCCGTCTGTCACCAGTAGGTCTCCTAGATCACGCGAGGTGGCTCCGCACACAAATGGCTGCCCGGAGATTAGCCGTTTCGAAGCCGTGCAACCAGCTCTTGCCACAGCTGTGGCCCGATCTGCGCGCTCTGCGGCGTGGAATGCCACGATAGTTGACATCGGCTCGCATTCGGGAGCAGGATCGCCGGGCGGGGTGAAGATCAAAAGACGCCGCCGCAGCGGTACATCCGAGAAGCGGCGAAGGGTGGCGTTCTCGATGACACATGAGACCGGTGTCGACCGTCCCGGTGTCCAAGGGCGTCGGGGGTGTGCGGGGGCGGGCCGCGGCACGCTCCGGTCGAGGAGGTTCACCGACCTGGTCCGGGACCGCCGGGAGGAACTGGGGCTCAGCGTGGCCGATGTGGCCGCGCGGCTGGACATCAGCACCCGCGCCTATGGCAGCTGGGAGCGCACCCCCGCCCATGAGTGGACCGAGGAGAAGCTGTACGCGCTGGTCAAGGCGTTGGAGATGACGGATCAGCAGGGCGGCTGGCTGCTGCGGCTGGCCGTCGATCAGGATCTGTCGTACGGCACGGATCCGCTGCCCTCCTCCCGTCCCGCCTCGCAGATGGGGCCCGCGCGCCCCTCCGGACCGGCCTTTCCCGCCGGCCCCTCCCGTTCGTATATGCCGCTGCCCACACCCGGAGTGCCCGTCGAGCCGTCTCCGGAACCCTCGCTGCCCAAGGACCCGGGAACACAGGCGTATCTGCGTGACTACGCGGCGATGATGGACGCCGTGCCCCTGCCGTCGGTGCTCTTCGACCGCCGCTGGGACGTCGCCCACGTCAACCCCGCCTTCCAGGCGCTGTTCCGGGGCGTGGGACAGCACCCCACGGCCATGCCGGACCAGAACTTCCTGCGCTTCGTGCTCTTCCACCCGGACGCGGGCGCCGTGCTCGGCGACCGGGAGACCAGCTGGTGTCTGCCCCTGCTCGCCCAGCTGGAATCCGCGCTGGACTGCTACGCGGACGACGGTGTCCTTCAAGCCATTCGCGAGGACATCGCCGACGACCCCATCATGGACGCCGCCTACCGGTGCGGTCTGCCGCACTGGGTACGCGCGACGGGGGCCGCCGCGGTCCACCACGACGGCGCGGTACGGCCGCTCCACCACCCCGACCCCCGCTGGGGGCGCTCCGAGTGCCGGATCGTGGACGAGACGCCCGCGACCCTCCAGGACCGGGGGTACACCCGGATGACCCTGGTGCTGCGCGAGCGCAGAAGCACGACCTCACCGGACGTACGGCGGGGCAAGTCCCATCTGAGGGCCGTCTCCAGCGGCTGAACGGGAGCCGCCCGCCGCCGGACGTCCGGGGCGGGCGGTGCGAGGCCGGTACACGGGGGCGAACCGGAACCGGTCGCACCACCGCACCACCCTTGTCAGGGCGTGGGCGTGCAACGACGATGACGGCATGTCACATCAGACCCCACCAGCCGACGGTGGCCACACCGCCCTCCACGGCAGCACCGGCGAAGGGGCCTTCGCCGTCCCGGGCACCGCGGTATCCGTCACCGCGCGGCACTCGGGCCCGGCGCAGCACTCGCGCACGGCGCCACGCGCGGGCACGGCGACGTCCTCGGAGCCGACCCGTCCCGCACTCACCGTTCCTTCGCGGTGAGCCGGTGCCGACTTCCAGCGTCCTCCGGCCGCCGCCGCCGCTCCCGCACACGCCGCCGGCTTCGCTTCCACGAGGTCCAGGCCCCCGCCTTCCCCGAGCAGGGGCCTGGACCTCTCCCCCATCCCCATTTCCCCCGTGTGCTCTGTGCCCCCGTAGGCCCCCGTGCGTCCGGTGCTCGCCGTACGCGCCGTACTCGCCGTACTCCTCGTGCTGCTCAGCGCAGCGACGACACGGCCCACTCGGCGGCGACCGCCAGCGCGACGCCCGCGCCGAGAACCACGGTGGCCACCCTCGTACGTCCCTGCTTGCTGAGCACCATCGCGCTGCCCGACAGGATCAGCGCGATGCCGTAGAAACCCATGGTCAGAACCGAATGAGTGCTTCCGAGCCGCAGGACGAGAGTCAGACCCACCGCGATCATGATCACCGCGGAGAGAGCGATCCGCACATGACGTGCCTGGCGTGGTGTGAGCCCCTGCCGTTCCGGGCTCGAATTGGCTTCCGACATGCGTGGAAGCCTATCCGTCGGGTCCGTGCGCGGGTGGTCGGTGGCGAGATCCGGAGCCTTCATACGCCGGTCCTAGGCACGCCCGCCGACACCGGCGGTCCACAGGGGTGCGGTACCGGTCAGCTGGCAGGCGTTGAGGTAGAGGGGGATCGGTGGTGTGTACGGACTGTCGCCGTCGGGCCAGCGGATCAGTCTGGGGTTGGTGGCGGGTACATACGCTCCTTTGGCGTAGTGGGACGGCAGCGGCCATGTGAGGTCCTGATCGGAGCCGGACGGAACGATCCACCACCACCAGTCCGTGTCCGCGTAGACACAGCCGGTGCGCGGCAGCCGCTCCAGCAGCCGGAAGCCGTACCGCGCCGGGATTCCCACGGCGTCGCAGCCGAGGGTGGGCACGATCGCGGACGGCAGATCGAGCCGGACGAGACCGTCGTCGCCGGTGTGGCGGCCGATCCGGAGGAGCGTCGCGAGCTGCTTCAGCACGGGCCCTCCGTTCCCCGGGGAAAGTCCACGCCGTACGGAATCTGCGTATGGGCCAGCTCGGCCCAGACGATCCGGCCGATGCCCCGCTGGTCGGCGTGCGCGCCCCAGGAGCTGGAGACGGCCTCCACCAGCAGCAGTCCCCGTCCCCGCTCCTCGGCAGCCCTGGTGTGGCACACATGGGGGCCGGTGGGAGCGCAGCCCTGGTCCTGCACGCTGATGCGCAGGCTCTCGACGCCGTTGAGCAGCTCGCACGAGATCAGATGGCTTCCGCTGTGCACGACCGCGTTGGTGACCAGCTCGGATATCACCAGCATCGCCGTGTCATGGGTGTCGCCGCCTATGCCCCAGCAGTGCAGACGGTCGCGGGTGAGTTTACGTGCTCGGGACACATATTCGACGCGCGCCGGCAGCTCGAAGCCGTACCGGTGGTGGTCGGCCTCCGAGCACGGATCCAAGAGTGGGGCGTGGCGCGTGTCGTGGTTCACTCATCCACTGTCGCTCTGGAGTGGACAACTTGGCAAGGCCCACTGTGAAATTTTCAGAGTGGGCATATTCAGCGGCACTGAGTGCGTGGCACACTGCTCGCATCAGCACGTGGGGAGGTCTCGAAGTGAGTGAACCGCGGTCCGCCCCCACGGTGGGGCAGGTCGTCCTCGGTAAGCGCCTGCAGGATCTGCGCGAGCGTGCCGGGCTGAAGCGCGAGGAAGCCGCGAAGGTTCTCCGTGTGGCCGCGGGCACCATTCGCCGGATGGAGACCGCCGAGGTCGCGCTGAAGATCCCGTACGTCCAGATGCTCCTGGACGCGTACGGGATCAGCGAGGAGGAGGCTCGCGGCTTCATCGAGCTGGCGGAGGAGGCGAACAAGCCGGGCTGGTGGCAGCGGTTCCACGATGTCCTGCCGGGCTGGTTCAGCATGTATGTCAGCCTGGAAGGTGCGGCGAGCCTGATCCGCGCCTACGAGCCGCACTTCGTGCCCGGTCTGCTGCAGACGGAGGAGTACGCGCGGGCGATCATGCTCAGCGGCGCCGTCGGACAGACCGAGCCCGAGGACATCGAGCGCCATGTGGCGCTGCGGATGGAGCGGCAGGACCTGCTCACCCAACCCGACCCACCCAAACTGTGGGTGATCATGGACGAGACGGTGTTCCGGAGACCCGTCGGCGGTCCCGGCGTCATGAGAGCGCAGATCGACCGGCTGCTCGAAGGCGCTCGGATGCCCCATGTGACCTTGCAGATCGCGGAGTTCGCGTCCGGACATCACCCCGGCACCTATGGGCCGTTCGTGCTGTTCCGGTTCGCAGTCCCCGAGCTCCCGGACATGGTCTACAGCGAGTACCTCAGCGGCGCCGTCTACCTCGACGCACGTCCCGAGGTCGCCTCGCATCTGGAGGTCCTGGACCGCATGGCGGCTCAGGCCGCGACTGCACAACGCACGAAGGAGATCCTCAGGGATCTCCGCAAGGAGCTGTGAATGGATCACATATACAACGGGATGCCGGCCACCGAGCTGGGCAATGCGGGCTGGCGCAAGCCGTGGAGCGGTGGAAACGGCGGAAACTGCTTCGAGACCATGAAGCTCGCGGACGGCCGGGTGGCCGTGCGCCAGTCGGCCGACCCGGACGGGCCCGCCTTGATCTATACCCCTGGTGAGATCGCCGCGTTCATCCAAGGAGCCAAGTCGGGGCAGGCGGACTTCCTGCTCACCTGAGCCGCCGGCTCCGCGCGCACCGGCGCCGACGTCCGAGTCCACATCCTCATCGGCATCGACGTCAGCGTCAGCTTTCCGTTCCGAACCACATGGTTGTGATGTTCATCGACTCTTCAACCACCCGTCCACCCGCCGGTCCGTTATCCAGCGGCCGCTTATCCTCCCAACTCAAGATCCAACAGAAGAAACGGCGTGCGGGCTCAGTCACCCCGCACGCCGTTGTCGTCCCCGGACTCCTCCGGGGTGACGGGACGGCTCCGGTCCGTGTCCGAAACGGCTTCCGCCACGGGCCGGCGCGCACGGCGGGACCAGGGGCACGACGAACCTCCCGGCCGCCGACCTCCGCTCCGAGGTGCCCCCGCACCGGGGCGGCCCGGCCCCTGCGCGGCCGCTTCCGCCCCACGGACCGGCGGCACCGTGGTAGACCGGAAGCGAACGGGTGGAAGCGGCTCAGGGTATGCGGGGGATCATTCGGTGCGGGGACGACGGCTGCTCAACTACCGCGACGCGGTGGCGATTCTGACGGGCGACAGCGCGAGCCTGGCCGCCGCCGACCGGGCGCTCGGCGGGGCCCTCTCGATGGCGACCGGCGGCGTCAGTGACGCCGTGCTCAGCGTGTTCGACGCTCAGGGACGGGTACTGCGGCTGGGGCGGGATCTGACGGCGGGGCTCGGCGGGAATCCGGGCGGGGCCGACCGGGCGACCCGTACGGAGAGGATCAACGCCGCGCACACGGTGCTGGTGATCACCGCGTGGTTCCAGGCGCTCGGGGAAGCGGAACTGCCGTTCCGGCTGGCGGAGCTGGAGCTGACGCGACGGGAACAACTGGCCATCGCCGGAGGACACGACGAAGGCGACCTCCTCGGCACCCTCTTCGGCATGACGGTTCCTCAACCCGCACCCCATCTGCCGTACGAGCAGGTCCTGCGGGATCTGGAGTTCTGGTACGCCGGGTGCGGCGGCCATCTGCTGCTCTTCCTCCAGGGCCTGGCCGTCCACGACCGGCTGGACGAGGCGGATCGGGAGCGGACCGAACGCGTACTCCAGCGGTGGACCCGCAGACGGGCGGTCGAGCGCTATCAGGAGCTCTACGCCCAACTCGCCCAAGAAGTACCTGAGTTCGGATTCTGGTCCGGGCAGATCGAGCACCAGGCCACCAGGGTCGCCATCCGCCGGGCGCTCTCCGGCATCGAGACCACCCTCGCCGGGCTGAGCACCCCGCCCCCGCTGAGCCACGCCGCGGAAGCCCTCGTCGCCGGCTACCGCGCCGCGCTGCCCAAGCCGATCCTCTCCGAGGGCGAGGCCCCGGCCGGAATGTGCCTGCCCACCCTGGACCAGGGCTATGTCGACCACGAATTCCGGGTCCGCCGGGTGGGCTCGGGCACCGCGGAGGCCGCCGACGAAAGCTGGTGGGCGGAGTCGGCCGTACGGTCCGACCTCAGCGAGTACCTCGCCGGCGTCCTCACCACCGTCGCCTCGACCACCGCGCCCCTGGTGGTCCTCGGCCAGCCCGGCGCGGGAAAGTCCGTACTCACCAAGATCCTCGCGGCCCGGCTGCCCGCCACCGGTTATCTGCCCGTGCGCGTCGTCCTGCGGGAGGTGCCCGCCGACGCCGACATCCAGGACCAGATCGAGTACGCCGTACGCGCGTCCACCGGGGAGCGGCTCTCCTGGCCCGAGCTGGTCCGGGCGGCGGACAGCGCGGTCCCCGTCCTCCTCTTCGACGGTTTCGACGAGCTGCTCCAGGCCACCGGGGTCAGCCAGTCCGACTTCCTGGTACGGGTGGCCCGATTCCAGGAGCGCGAGGCGGACCAGGGCAGGCCCCTCTACGCGATCGTGACCAGCCGTACCGCGGTCGCGGACCGGGTGCGCTACCCGGACGGCTCGGTGGCCCTGCGGCTCGAACCCTTCAGCGAGCCCCAGACGGAACGCTGGCTGGAGCAGTGGAACCGCCTCAACGAGTCCTATCTCGCCGGGCGCGGACTCGAACCTCTGCCCGCCGCCGTCGCCGTACGCCACCGGGCGCTCGCCTCCCAGCCGCTCCTGCTGCTGATGCTCGCGCTGTACGACGCCACGGCGAACGCCCTGCAGCGCGGCTCAGGCGCCGACGCCGCCTTCGACGAGGCCGCGCTGTACGAGGAACTCCTCGTCTCCTTCGCCCAGCGCGAGGTGCGCAAATCGGTCGCGGCCTCGCCGGACCGGGAAATCGCCCACCGCGCCGAGCAGGAGCTGCAACGGTTGTCCCTGATCTCCTTCGGCATGCTCAACAGACGCCGGCAGTGGATCACCACAGCCGAGATGGAACAGGATCTGTCCGCCCTGCTCGGTCACGCCGAGAACCGGCGCTCCGCATCGGCGCAGGACGGCTTCAGGGCCGAACTGGACCAGGGCGAGATCGCGCTGGGGCGCTTCTTCTTCGTCCAGCACGCCCAGGCGGTACGGGACGAACAGCGGCTGGCGACCTATGAGTTCCTGCACGCCACCTTCGGCGAGTACCTCATCGCCCGGCTCGCCGTGCAACTGCTGGAAGGACTCCTCGGCCAGCGCCCGGCGCTCTCCGTGGGCCGCACCAGCGTCGACGACGATCTGCTGTACGTCCTCCTGTCGTACGCCACGCTGTCGTCCCGGCAGATCCTCCGCTTCGCCCGCGCCCGGATCGCCCGCATACCGTCCGACGCCCGCGCCCGCCTCGGCGAGCTGCTGATCACCGTCATGGCCGACCACCGCAACCGCACCGAGCACCGCTACACCGACTACCGGCCCCAAGTGCGGGCCACGACATCCCGTCACGGCCTGTACTCGGCGAATCTGCTGACGCTGACCGTGCTGGTCACCGGGGGAGTCAGGGCGAGCGAGCTGTTCCCCGGAGTGAGGAAGCCCGCCGCCCGCTGGCACCGGCGGGTGCTGCTGTGGCGCGCGGCCTTCAGGGAGGCGGAGTGGACGGACTTCGCCATGGCCCTCCGCGTCAGCCGGATCTGGAACGAGAGCGGGCAGCAGGATCTCGACATCCGCCCGGACCCGCTCTTCCTCGCCCGCCCGGAACAGATCGACGTCGTCTGGCTGTACGGCCGGCAGACGACGGTCGGCACCCATGAGCGGGTGACCAGCTGGTCCCGGTCCGATCCGGAGCAGATCCGCCACAAGATGTCGGTGTCCGGCGGCGTCAACGACTCCATCGTCCTGCACACCGCCGACCCCTTCTTCCGCTCGCTGCCCTGGGCCGTCACCACCTTCGTCGGCCCGCCCGACACCGCCACGTCGATCGCGCACGCCCTGACGGCGCTCTGGCTCACGAGCGGGCTCGGCGCTCCGCGGGACGAACTCATCGCCCAGTACGAGAACTGCGCCGAGATCATGGCCACCTGGGGGAATCTGGACGAGCCCTCACGACGTCAGCTCGTCCGGCTCGTCTTCGGGCAGCTCCGCACCGACGCACCCCGGCTCCCGGCCGACGTCGTGGGCCGCGTGCTGCAAGCGCCGAGCCGGTTCCTCCTGGACGGGGAAGCGCTGGAGCTACGGGCCCTGTCGGCGCTGGCGGTCCTCGACGCCGACTCGGGGGAGGAGATCCGGCTGTACGCGGAGCACTGCCTGCTCCAGCTGAACCCGTCGGCTCCCGAGAGGCTGCTGGCCCTCTGGCACCGCAGGCACACCTTCGCACAGCCCGAGCCGATCAACCGGGCGCTGGTCGCGGTGCTGGGCGCGGTCCACGACGACCAACTGAGCGGGGCCGCTCCCGAACTCGTCGCCGAGGCACGCGAGTTCGCCCGGAGCCGCCGCCTGGCGCCGTGACCCGGAGGGCCGCTCACTCCAGGGGCGTGCGGATTCCGCCGGTCCACCTCGCGGCGCGGTGCGGGGGCGGCATTCGTTCGATGGCGGGTCTTCGCTGGAAGATGGACCCATGGCCCGTACCCCGCGCCCACGGCGCACCCCCGCCCCCGCCCCCGTCCTCAAGGCCGCCTCGCTCTGCCCCTGTGGGCTGCCCGCCGCCTACGGCGAGTGCTGCGGCCGGTTTCACGCGGGTGAGGCGGCGGCCCCGACCGCCGAACTGCTGATGCGCTCCCGCTACAGCGCGTTCGTCGCCGGGGACGTGGAGTATCTGCTCCGCACCTGGCACCCGGACACCAGGCCGGCGCGTCTGGAGCTGGATCCGGGGATGCGCTGGGAGGGGCTGGAGATCATCGGGGCCACGGACGGGAGCCCTTTCCATTCCACCGGCACCGTGACCTTCCGTGCCCGCTACCGGCACCACGGGAACCGCGGTGTGCTGCATGAACGCAGTACGTTCGGGCGGCACGGCGGCGCATGGGTCTATGCGGACGGAACCTTCGTCGAGTGACCGAGTGACCGGGTGACCGAGGGGCTGCGGGACCGAGTGTCCGGGCGCCCGCATGGCTGCGGGACCACGTGGCCGCGCGACCGAGCCGCCCGGGTGATCGGCCGGACCCGGAGCCGGGCCGATCGCGCCGCGCGGTTCGCGTCCGCTCAGTACGCGCGGTTCGGCAGGATCACCAGCCGGGGGTTGTACGCGGCCAGCACCTTGTTCGTCCGCGCCAGCACCGACAGCGCGTGCTCCCGGTCGGCCCGGTCCTCATGGCAGAGCGGGCCGCGGAATCGATTCACCTCGCGTACCGCGCTGTCCGCCTCGATCTCGGCCTGGAGAACGTGGGCCGGCATGCAGGATCCGATCAGCGCGGCCACGCGGTCGGGGATCGGTACGGGGATCAGGGGCGACGCGGTCACGGTGTCCAGTCCTTGTCTTGAGCTCGATCGGGGCCGCCGGTGGGTCCGGTGACGCCCACCCCTCCATACGTACCGGGCGAGTTTCCGTGTTCGTCGGCGGGGATGTCTCTGTGCGGCAACCGTTGCCGGACGCCCCAGGTGCGTTCTCATCACGCGCGGGTATCTCGACTCGCGGGCGCTGAGAACGGGTGTCAGGTCCCGTCAACTCCCCGGCCGCACTCCGCGAAGAGCGGTCGACCGAGGGCGTACGCAAGGACCTGAAGCGGGCGGGACAGCGCGGCGACCTCGCCGACCGCGTCCCGATCGAGGTGATCGGGGACAGCGGAGTCGTACGGGAGGTGCGCACGGCACTGCTCGCCCTGCCTGCTGCCAGCGGCAGCACAGGCGACATACCTTACGACAAAGTGGAGCGCGCGCCCGAATCGATCACCTTCAGGTGCGAGAGAGGTGATCGGTGCCGACGGTCCGGCACAGCCTCCGAGCCCGCCCCGCCAAGTCGTCGGCGCGGCCCAGACGTTGATCGTTTCCGGTCTCGCGCCCGGCGGCCGGACCGCGATCACGACCGGCGTACCAACGGCCTCTCGGCCCCGTCCCGCCCGGCTCTTGACCGCTCGGCCCCCTCCCGCTCAGCCCCGTCCCGCTCAGCCTCCGGTCCGCCCGGCCCCCGGCCCCGTCCCGCTCAGCCCTCGTCCCGCTCGGCTCCGGGAGCCGACAGCACCTCGGACAGGTCGTAGCGCACCGGCTCCTCCAACTGGGCATATGTGCAGTCCGCCGGCTCCCGGTCCGGCCGCGGGCGGCGGAACTGGGCCGTGTGCCGGAACCGGGTGCCCTCCATATGGTCGTACGCGACCTCGATCACCCGCTCCGGCCGCAGCGCCACCCACGACAGATCCTTCTTTCCCGTCCAGCGGCTCACCGCGCCGGGCAGGCGCGAGCTCTCATGCGCGCTCTCGTCCGCCCAGGCGGCCCAGGGGTGGTCCGCGGGGGACTCCATCAGCAGCGGCTCCAGTTCGGCCACCAGTTCCTCGCGCCGCTTCATGGAGAAGGCGGCGCAGACGCCGACGTGCTGGAGCGTGCCAGAGTCGTCGTACAGCCCCAGCAGCAGCGAGCCCACGACCGGTCCGCTCTTGTGGAAGCGGTAGCCGGCCACGACGACATCCGCCGTGCGCTCGTGCTTGATCTTGTACATCAGGCGGGCGTCCGGCCGGTACGGGAGCGTCAGAGGCTTGGCGATGACCCCGTCGAGCCCGGCCCCCTCGTACTGCTCGAACCACCTCCGGGCGACCTCGACGTCGGTCGTCGCGGGCGCGAGATGCACTGGCGGCCGGACCGCGCTCAGCGCCTCGGCGAGCAGGGCCCGCCGCTCCGTCAGCGGAGTGTCCAGCAGGGACCGGTCGCCGAGCGCCAGCAGATCGAACGCCACGAAGCTCGACGGGGTCTGCTCGGCGAGCATGCGTACGCGGGAGTCGGCCGGGTGGATGCGCTCGGTGAGCCGGTCGAAACTCAGCCGCCCCTCGTGGACGATGACGATCTCGCCGTCGACGACACAGCGCTCGGGCAGATTGGCGGCGAGTTCGGCGGCCAACTCGGGGAAGTAGCGGGTCAGCGGCTTACCGGTCCGGGAGCCGATCACCACCTCGTCCCCGTCCCGGTGGACGATCGCCCGGAAGCCGTCCCACTTCGCCTCGTACTGCATTCCGGGCGGGATGTTCTTCACGGCCTTGGCGAGCATCGGCTTCACGGGGGGCATCACCGGGAGATCCATGGGCCGATTGTCCAGTATGCGGGGAATGTCGGCACGGCCTACGCTGACCCACATGGCGGCTCGAGCGGTGGAACTGGAAGTGGGAGAGCGCGTGGTGCGCGTCTCCAGCCCCGACAAGATCTACTTTCCTGAGCGTGGCTACACCAAGCTGGACATGGTCGGCTACTACCTGGCCGTCGGCGACGGCATCACCCGGGCCCTGCGCGACCGTCCCACCACCCTGGAGCGCTACCCCGACGGGGTGAGCGGCGAGTCCTTCTTCCAGAAACGCGCGCCGAAGCACCTCCCGGACTGGATTCCGACGGCCCACATCACCTTTCCCAGCGGTCGCTCGGCCGACGAGATGTGCCCGACCGAGCCCGCGGCCGTCATCTGGGCCGCCAATCTGGGCGCCGTCACCTTCCACCCCTGGCCCGTACGCCGGGACGACACCGACCACCCCGACGAACTGCGCATCGACCTCGACCCCCAGCCCGGTACCGACTACGCCGACGCTGTACGGGCCGCCCACGAGCTGCGGGCCGTACTGGACGAGATGGGGCTGCGGGGCTGGCCCAAGACCTCCGGGGGGCGCGGTCTGCATGTCTTCGTCCCCATCGAGCCGTCCTGGACCTTCGTGCAGGTCAGACGGGCCGCGATCGCCTGCGGCCGGCTCCTGGAGAGGCGGCTGCCGGACCGGGTGACCATCAAGTGGTGGAAGGAGGAGCGCGGCGCGCGGATCTTCGTCGACTACAACCAGACGGCCCGTGACCGCACGATCGCCTCCGCCTACTCCGTACGGCCCCGGCCGGGCGCCACCGTCTCCGCGCCCCTGCGCTGGGAGGAGCTGGACGACGCCCGCCCCGAGGACTTCGACATCAAGACGATGCCCGCGCGCTACGCCGCGGTCGGCGACGTCCACGCGGACATGGACGATCACCGCTTCAGTCTGGAGAGCCTGCTGGAAGCGGCCCGCAAGGACGAGGCGGACCATGGGCTTGGCGATCTGCCCTATCCGCCGGAGTACCCGAAGATGCCGGGCGAGCCGAAGCGGGTCCAGCCCAGCCGGGCGAAGAAGACGCCGGCGGCCGAGTAGCCGCGAAGGTCCCCTCCCCGGGGGCGGGGAGGGGACCTTCGCAGCCCTCTCACAGGTTTCTCGTCACGGTCTCCGGATCACGGCTTCCCGATCGCAGGTCCCCAGAGACCGTCACCGGATCACAGGTCCCGGATCGCGGGAGCTGGATCACAGCTCTCGGATCAGAGGCCCGGGATCACAGCTCCTGGACGCGGATGTTGCGGTACGAGACCACATCCGTGGTGCCGTGGACCTGGAGTCCGATGTAACCGAGCGCGTACCGCCGTCCGTCCGTGCCGACGTCGTCGCCGCGCGGCGGGGTGAAGGTCTGCCCGGCCGTGTTCTCGAACCGGTTGATCAGGACGCCGTTGCGGTAGACCGAGTACGACTGGCCGACCACCCGGATCTCGTAGTCGTTCCAGGTGCCCTTCGGCGTCACCCCGGCACCCGCGAGCCCGACGCGGTCGAAGCCGTACACCGAACCGGTCTTGTACATGTCGCCGTCGGGCCGGTCCAGCACCTGGACCTCGTGGCCGTACTTGATGGCGACCCACTCGGGACGCGGCTCCTCCGGGTTCTCGTGGACATACGGGAAGCGGACGAAGACACCGCTGTTGGCGTTGCCCGTGCCGGGCGCGTCGTCCCGCCACTGGAGCTTCAGCGAGAAGTCCCCGTACTGCTTCGGGAACCACAGCATCCCGAGGCCGCCCTTGGTGGTGCCGCTGGTCATCGACCCGTCCTCGTTGAGGGCGAACGAGCCGCCGCCGACGTGCTGCCACTTGTCGAACGACGACCGGGTGCCGTCGAAGATGTCGCGGTAGCCGGTGTTCTGGCCGGGCTTGCCGATGCCGGACTGCTTGGCGGCGTTGTAGACCTTCTTGTGCTCGCGCAGGTCGATGACGCCGTCCGCCAGGAGCCGGTCCAGGACCTGGTCCACGTGCTTGAGGAACAGCGCGTGCGACGACCAGGACTTCTCGTCCTCGATCAGCTCGTTGACCGTGCAGCGGCTACGGGTCATCCGGTTGGGCACACCCGTGTCGACCGTGCCGACGATCACCGTCAGGCGCTCGTCCCACTCGGGGCAGTTCGGGGCCGGGACCCCGCCGCCCTCCGCGACGGTGAACGTCACCCGCTGCGCCTGCGAGGTGTTGCCCGCCTTGTCCGTGGCCCGGTGCAGAACGGTGTGGAAGCCCACCCGGTCGACGATCACGGGAGTGGTGTACGCGAGGTACGGGCCGCCGTCGAGCGAGTACTCGACCTTGTCGACGCCGGAGCCGTCGACGTCGGTCGCGTTGACGGTCACCTTGGCGCTGGTGACGTACGCCCCGTCGGAGTTCTTCTGACCCGCCACCTCGGCCGCCGTCACCGGCGGGGTCGTGTCGGGCGTGGGCGGCGTGACCACCGTGAAGTCCACGGACTTCTCCGCGGCGGCGTTGCCCGCCTTGTCCGTGGCCCGGTAGCGGACCTTGTGCGTGCCCACCTGATGCACCATCACCGGAGCGGTGTACGGCTGCCAGGCCCCGCCCGCGCCGATCGCGTACTCGATGGTGTTGACGCCCGAGCCGGTGTCGGAGGCGGTGACGGTCACCGTCGCCATGTCGAGGTACTGGCCCGCGTCGTTCCGCTCCCCGCTGACGGTGGCCGAGGTCTCCGGCGGGGTCTTGTCGTCGGTCGGCGGGGCGACGACGCGGAAGTCGACCGACTTCTCCGCCGCCGTGTTCCCGGCCTTGTCGGTCGCGCGGTAGCGGATCTTGTGGGTCCCGACCTCGTTGACCACGACCGGAGCGGTGTACGCCTGCCAGGGGCCGTCGGCCCCGACCGCGAACTCCGTCCGCTCGACGCCCGAGCCCTCGTCGGTCGCCGACACCGTCACACTGGCCATGCCCACATACGCGCCGTCGGCGTTCTTGTCGCCCTCGACCTTCGCCGAGGTGACGGGCGCGGCGGTGTCCTCGCCGCCGTTCTCACTGACGGTCAGGATGCCCTGCATCTGGCCGTGGCCGGGTATGGAGCAGTAGAAGCGGTACCGGCCCGGTGTCAGCGTGACCTCGACGGAGTGCTTCCCGCCCTTGTCGTCGCTCGGGTTGGCGAGGATGTTCAGCGGTACGTCGTTGTTGTACTCCGGGTCCGCCACGTCGAAGGTCAGCGTGTGCGGCATCCCGGTGGTGTTGCCGGTCGCCCGGCTGTTCTCGAAGACGATGGTCGTCCTGCCCTCCTTCGCCGTGGTGGGGAAGGAGAGGAAGCGGTCGATCGGGTCGCCGGCGGTCCAGGTGAGCGTCTGTTCGGGGGCCTGGGCCTCGGCGGCCCCGGCCTGCGACGCGGTCCGGGCCTGCGACACGGCCCCCTGGGCGGTCTTGGGGGAGCCGCCGCTCTGTCCGTACGCGGCGGCGGACATCAGCCCGACGACCATCGCGACGGAGGCCACCAGAGCCGTCCACACTCCGGCCTTGCCGCGCCTGCCGCGCCTGCCGTGCCAACCGCGTTTTCTGTGTCCGAGGAGTCTCACTGCGCCACCTTCCGTGCCAGCTGGTCGGCGGAGGGAGTCGCCTCGCCGCCCTTGTACGTGATGTGCCACAGCGCCGAGCGCGAATCCGAGGTGAAGAAGCCGCGTCCGTAGTCGAGGACGTAGAGCGAACCGTCGGGAGCGAACTTCCAGTCCATCAGATTGCGGATGCCGTTGTTCCCGACCGGGATGATCTTCTTCAGGGACTCGGCGTGCACCGGGATCCCGCCCTTGCCCACGGTCTTGGGATCGGTGAGCACCGCGTGCCGAGGCTGGTCGCCGTCGTAGAAGTCGCCGACGAACCACTTCCCGTCCCAGTACGAGGGCCACTTGGTGGTGCTGGCGCTCGCCGCGTCGAAGCGGTAGACCGGGCCGTTCATCGTCGCCTGGCCGCCGCCCTTGAGCCACGGCATCAGCAGCTTCTGCTCCTCCAGCTTGTAGGAGGGCAGACCACTGGCGTCGCGAGGGAAGTCGGGACCGCCGCCCTGGGGCGAGTACCAGATCGTGTTGGGGGTGACGGGCGGCAGATTGACCAGGCCGTCGTTGTTCGGGGACTCGTTCTTGGGAGCCGCGCAGTCGTACCAGCCGAGCGGCTTGCTCGGGTCGGTGAGGCCCCGGTCCCGGTAGGGCTGGTTGTTGCCCATGCAGTACGGCCAGCCGTGGTTGCCCGCCTTGGTGATGGCGGCGAAGGTGTCGTACTTGGCCGGCCCCCAGGTCGTGGAGGGCGAACCGGCGTCCGGGCCGACCCAGCCCGCGTAGAGGGTGTCGGTCTTCTGGTCGACGAAGATGCGCGCCGGATTGCGGACGCCCATCACATAGATCTCGCCGCGCGTCTTGCCGCCGCCCTCGTCCGGTTCCTCACCCGTGAAGAGGTTCCCCTCGGGAATCGTGTAGGTGCCGTTCCTCTCGGGGTGGATCCGCAGGATCTTCCCGTTGAGGTTGTTGGTGTTGCCCGACGTGCGGCGCGCGTCGGCGAACGAGACGCCCTTGTAGTTGGGCTGGGGGTTGTTGCCCGAGTAACCGCCGCTGAAACCGGAGGAGTTGTTGTCACCGGTGGCGATGTAGAGGTTCCCCTTGGAGTCCCACGACATCCCGCCGCCCGAGTGGCAGCAGCTGTGGATCTGCACCGGCCACTTCAGCAGGACCTTCTCGCTCGCGGGCCTGATCTTGCCGGTGGCGAAGTCGAACGTGAAGCGGGAGACCCTGCGGTCGCCCATCCGCGTCTCCCGGTTGATCTCCGAGTGCGGGGTGTAGTGCAGATAGACCCAGCCGTTGGTCGCGAACTTCGGGTCCAGCTCGATGCCGAGCAGGCCCTCCTCGTTCTTGGTCAGCTCATCGCCGCCGCCCTTGTTGCCGAAGACGTCCAGCGCCCCGGCGAGGGTGACCTTCTTCGTCTTCGGGTCGAAGACATGGATCTCGCCCCGGCCCTTGCCGACGTCCGGGTTGTTCCAGTCGGTGACGACGGGTTTGGTGTTGTCGCCGCCGCCCCGGCCGATGTAGAAAACGCGGCCGTCGGGGGCCGTGACCAGCCCGTGCGGCTCGCCGATCTGATCGTTCTGCCCCGGCTGGTTGGGCTGGGTGACCCGCTCGGCCGTGTAGTTGGCGTTGATGGTCGCCTTGCAGTCGGCCCGCGAGATACGGCTCGTCCAGGCGAGCGCGCCCCGCAGATGGTCGCGGAAGTCGGTCTCGGAGAAGCTGTCGACCGTACCGCCCATGCCCGTGTAGAAGCTGCGGCCACCGTCGTAGTCACGGCACCAGGAGATGGGCTTGTCCCAGCCGTTGGCGCCGGCGACCGGCTTGTACGAGGTCTCCTTGAGACGGGCCACCGTATGCACGCTGCCGGACGGGTTGACCGCCCAGTTGAACCACTTGTCGGGCCGCTTCCACTGGAGCGGCAGGGACTTGGTGGCCGGATGCTGACGGTCGCCGACCTCGATGACGGCACGCTGTACCGTGCTCGGCGCGCCGGTGGGACGCGCCCCGATCAGCCCGGTGAACCATTCGGAGTACGGCTCCGTCCGCGCCGCGTCATGGACGCCGAGGAAGCCGCCGCCCGCCTCCATGTACGACTCCAGGCCGGCCTCCTGCTCCGGGTCGAGGACATCGCCGCCGCCCGTCAGGAAGACGACCGCGTTGTACCTCCCGAGGCGTCCGGCGTCGGTGAACACGGAGGCGTCGTCGGTCGCCTCCGTCGCGAACCGGCCCGCGGTCGGCCCGGTCAGCCCGATGGTCTCGACCGCCTGGATTCCGGCGTTGACGAGCGGCGACTCGGCGGTGGCCGAGGCGTGGAACACCAGGACCCTGACGTTCTTGCCGCCCGGAGGAGACGGGAGGGACAACGTTGTCGCCCTCGTATCCGGTGGCGGCGGCCCGGCCGAGGCGGTCGTCGCCCCGCCGAGCAGGGAGACGGTCAGTGCGCCGACCCCGAGTGTCGCGGCCAGCACCCTCCTTCGAGATCTGGACCGGTGATGTGGTGCGCGCTGCATGTGGTCACCCACCCCTCTGTGGTCACAACAACAGCATGGGAAACTAGACCTCTTTTGCCGGTTCGCCAATAGGTATCACCACAGAAGAACGAACTTTGTCCTGAGTGTGGATAAACGAGCCCGCTCGGGCTACCGTATGGCCGTCCCCAGGGGTGACACGTGCATCCCGTCAATCTCCGTAACAGAGTGGAGAGTTCGGCATGGACAGACGGAGCTTCAACCGACGGCTGCTGGCGGGGGGCGCGGTCGCGGCCACCGGGGCGACATCGTTGTCTCTCGCCCCGGCCGCCACCAGCGCGCCTCTCGCGGTCTCCCCGCCGAAGACCGCCCCGGCGGGCGGCCAGGTGCGCCATATGAAGCTCTACGCCGAGAAGTTGGCGGACGGTCAGATGGGCTACGGCCTGGCCAAGGGCAAGGCGTCCATCCCCGGTCCGCCGATCGAGCTCATCGAGGGCGACACCCTGCACATCGAGTTCGAGAACGCCATGGACGTGCCCGTGAGCCTCCATGTCCACGGCGTCGACTACGACATCAACAACGACGGCACCAAGCTCAGCAAGAGCCATGTCGAACCCGGCGGCACCCGGACGTACACCTGGCGCACCCACGCCCCCGGCAGACGTGCCGACGGCACCTGGCGGGACGGCAGCGCGGGTTACTGGCACTACCACGACCATGTGGTGGGCACCGACCACGGCACGGGCGGCATCCGCAAGGGCCTCTACGGCCCGCTGGTGGTCCGGCGGAAGGGCGACATCCTTCCGGACAAGCAGTTCACCATCGTCTTCAACGACATGAAGATCAACAACAAGCCGGGCAGCGACAGCCCGAACTTCCAGGCCACGGTGGGCGATCGCGTCGAGATCATCATGATCACGCACGGCGAGTTCTACCATACGTTCCATATGCACGGTCACCGCTGGGCCGACAACAGAACCGGCCTGCTCTCCGGCCCGAACGACGTCAGCCGGGTGATCGACAACAAGATCACGGGCCCCGCGGACTCCTTCGGCTTCCAGATCATCGCGGGCGAGGGAGTGGGGCCGGGGGCGTGGATGTACCACTGCCATGTCCAGAGCCACTCGGACATGGGGATGGCCGGGCTGTTCCTCGTGGCGAAGAAGGACGGAACGATCCCCGGGTACGAGCCGCACCACCCGGCCGCCGCGGAGCCGAGTGGACCCGCCGCGGAGCCGAGTGCGCACAAGGGGCACGGCGGCGGGTAGCGGCGGCCGGATGGACGGGACGGGCCGAAAGACGGACAGACGCGCGGGCCGGGGGAGACGCGGGAGGAGTCCGGTGCCCGGCGGGCCGTCGGCCACCGCTCAGCCGGCAGGCGTCGCGCCGTTCGCTCCCCATCGTGCGGCCCAGCGCACGAGTCCGGGAGTCTCCAGGGAATCGACCCAGGCGTCGGCGAGCGCCAGGACGTCGGGGGCGGGAGCGCCGCCGACGGCGATGACGGGCATCCCGGCACTCACCGCTGACCGGACTCCGCACAGTGAGTCCTCGACGGCCAGGCACTCGGCCGGCTCCGTGCCCAGCAGGTCCGCCGCCCGCGTGTACACGTCCGGATGCGGCTTCGGCCGCATCCGGCCGACCGGAACCACGACATGCCGGAAGTGGACGAGCAGCCCGGCGGATTCCAGGCAGGTCTCCACCACGTCCCCCGGACAGTTGCTGGCCACCGCGAGCGGCACCCGCGCGCCCGCGGCCGCCACCAGCGCGGGCGCTCCGGGACATGTCAGGGGCACGGCCGAAGCCAGTGCACGGAAGGCGCTCAGCAGGCGGTCGGTCATCTCCGCGGCGAGTTCCTTACGTCCCGCCACGTTGGCCATGAGCCGTCCGCATTCGGTGTAGTGAATTCCCTGCGACAGTTCCCAGAATTTCTCGTCCGGGACTGCTCCGTACTCCATGAGCACCTGTCGGCGGGCATCGACCCAGTGCTTTTCGCTGTCCATCAGGGTTCCGTCGCAGTCGAATACAACCGCTTTTGGAGACCATGTGCTTCCTCTGGATCTCAGCATCTGCGTCCCTTCGCAAGGTCCGGGCAGACCCGCGTGAACCCCTGCTGGGGAGGCGGTGTCTACTCATACCGGGCGGGATTCCGCGCATGCGAGGGATGAAAGTCACTCCTCGTCGGCGGAGTATGCCGGCAGACGCTATGTGCCCGGCAGAAGCGGAGCAACAGAGCTCTTCGAAGTGACACAAGAAGAAAATCTGTGAATCTTCTTCATGGAATCCGATTCATATCACGAGAGCAGATCCGAAAAGGAAGGATGAGTCCCGAACAGATGTAATCCTCAAGGGAATGTCAGCAACCGTGTGCGGATGTATGCGCGTTCACCAGGCGAATGTTCCCCTCCGCGCGGCCCGGTCGTCCCGTGGTCGGCGGAAGCGTCTCGGTGTAGCGGAATCGACGTAGCGGAATCGACGTGAGCCGCGCCGGTCGCCGGCCGTCGGCTCCGTCCCGTGGTCCCGCCCGCGGCGCCCGCGTATCCGCCGAAGACGCCTTGTCCGTTGAGGCGGCCTTCTCCGGTGAACGGGCCTGGCACCCCCCCCGGCGGTCCGTGCGGATCACGCACCGTCGCCAGGCGCCGGCAATTCACGGAGCCGCTCAGAGACGCGTGCCGTGGTCCCGGAGCCACTCGATCTGGTCGAGGTACCACTGGAGGCGGAGGTCGTCTTCGCTGACCTGGTGACGGCTGCGCTCGTCATGGTCCCGACCGTCCCGGCCGTCCCGGCTCCCATGGCGCTGTCCGTCGTCGTGGTGGCCCCGGTCGGCACGGCGATCGCCGTCGTGCCGCCCCGAACCCTCGTCCCAGTGCAGGGCCCGGCCCTCGACGTGGGCGTCGGCGGGCCGCGTGGTGTGGGAAACGGCGGCAGGCCGGTCGCCGGTCGTGGAGGTGGCCGCTGATGCGGGACCCGCCAGGGCGAGGAGCCCGGCAGCCGCGACTGCTCCAGAGGCCACTGCGGCGGCGGTCCGGCGCATGAATGTGTTCGGCATGATGTCTCCTCCTTACCTCCGTGACCTGTGCGAACAGAGTCACGGGCTATGTCGTGCTCAGACGCTTGCGACACTACCCCCGAGTTAGTTGAATAGAAAACTATTTCGGCTGTGAGGAGTGCCATAGTCCGGAATGTCCGGACATCGGAATAGATCGGTGACTCGGATGCTTCGGGCGACGGTCGCTCCCGGCCCGGCGGTACAGGCGGTGAGCGCGCGGTACTGACAGTGAGCACCCGGAACGCTCCGGCATCCCCGAGCGGTGAGCGCCGGTGCTCACCAGGGGCCGTCCCGAGGGTTCGGCGTCCGCGGCGAGTCATGGCCGCGGTCCGGGGCGGGCGATGAGTATGGCCACGTCGTCGTGATCGTCCGCGTCGCGCAGCGTGGCCAGGAGCCGGTCGCAGGTCTCCTCCAAGTCGCGGTCGGGGTTGTCGAGTACGCCGAGGAGGACGTTGAGCCGGTCGTCGATGGTGTCGCGGCGCGTTTCGACCAGTCCGTCGGTGTAGAGGACCAGTTGGTCTCCGGGGCGCAGGGGGACGGTGGTCGATTTGAAGGGGACGCCGCCGACCCCGAGCGGGGCGCCCGGGGGCAGGTCGAGCAGTTCCGGGGATTCGCCCGCGCGGGTCAGCGCGGGAGGCAGATGTCCGGCCGCGGCGATGCGGCAGCGGTCGCCGTGCGGGTCGTACTCGGCGTAGACGCAGGTGGCGATGTACGGGTCCAGGCCGGCGGTGATCCTGTCGAGGTGATGCAGCACCTGGGCGGGCGGCAGGTCGAGTTGGGCCAGGGTGGCGGTGGCCGTGCGCAGCCGGCCCATCGTGGCGGCAGCGTCGATGCCGCTGCCCATCACATCGCCCACCACGAGGGCGGTCTTGTCTCCCGTGAGGGGGATGACGTCGAACCAGTCGCCACCGACCTCGGTGGAGGGTCCGGCGGGCTGGTAGCGGGTGGCGAGCTCCAGGCCCGCGGGCGGTTCCGGGTCCGGCAGCAGACTGCGCTGCAGCTTCGCCGCGGTGTCGCGGACGCTCTGGTACAGGCGCGCGTTGTCGAGGGACACCGCCGTCCGTCCGGCCAGCTCACAGGCCAGGGTGACATCGTCGGCGTCGAAGGGAAGGGGATTGCGGCCGCGCATCAGGGTCAGGACTCCGAGCTCTCCGCTCTGTGCGGTCAGCGGCACCGCGAGATAGGAGTGGATGCCGGCGTTGGCCAGGACGGCCGCGGCTCTGGTGTCGTGGGCGATGCGCGTCAGGGCCCATTCGTCCACATGGGCCACCATGACCGGCTCACCGGTCCTCACGCATCGGGTGGGCGGCCGGTCGGCGTCATAGCTGACCGGATGGCCGACCGTGCCGACGGCGGGAGCCACCTCGGTGAAGGAGGCGGCCTTCACGGCGAGAGTGCGAAAGCGCACCGGGCCGTTTGCGGACGGCGCGGGGCGGCGATGGTCCAGGGCGGAGTCCAGTACGTCCACCATCGCGACGTCGGCGAGCTCGGGCACCACGACGTCGGCCAGTTCGCCGGCCGTCTGTGTCATGTCCAGGGTGGTGCCGATACGGGCGGAGCCCTCGGCTATCAGGGTCAGACGCTGCCGGGCCTGGGCCGCCGCCGTCATCGCGCCGTGCCGGTCCGTGACATCCACCACCGATGTGGCGACACCCAGCACATGACCCCCCGCGTCCTCCAGCCGGTAGACGGAGACGGACCAGGCGTGGTCGTTGTCGGGGTCGGCCGCGGTGCGGCCGATAGTGTACTTGTCGACTTGAGGGCGTCCGGTTTGGAGCACTTCCCTCACCGCGGCCTCGGACGCGTCGACACTGTCGTACGGCAGAACCTCACGGAAGCCCCGGCCGAGATGCTCCTTGGCGGAGAGGCCGTGCATCCGTTCCATCGCCGGATTGACGGCGACATAACGCAGATCGGTGTCCAGGACCTCCAGTCCGATCGGCGACTGGGCGATCAATTGCCGGGACAGTGCCACGTCCCGCTCCAGTCGGCGCAGCGTCGACGCGTCGGTGGCGATGCCCAGAGCGTAGAAGCCGCCCTGCTTGTCGGGCAGACGGGTGTTGCGGAATTCCACCATCCGCGTAGTGCCGTCCTTTTTGCGGACGGGAAAGACCCCGGCCCAGCTCCGGCCGTTCTCCATCATCTGCTCGCACTTGCCGGCCACCAGGTCCATGTACGGTTCATGGACCAGTAGTCGAGCCGCGTGCCGGCTCAGGACTTCCTCCTCGGAGTAGCCGAACAGCTCTTCGGCCTGCGGGCTCCACAGGACGAACCGCCCGGCGGTGTCGAGCGCCACCAGCGCCACACCGAGCGCGTCCAGGACCTCGCTCGGCAGCTCCAGCCGGGGGTCGGCCGAATCGCCGTCGGCACCGAAAGATCCCACTTCACTCATCCCAGGTGCTCCTTCCACCTGCCAGGACGAAGCGCCCAGCGCAGGGCTTGGAACGGCGGCGCTGGGATGTTCCCCGTGCCTCTCTGGTGCCTCCATAGTCCCCTGGGACGACCGGCGGCGCACCGCGCCGGCGTGGACGCCGTGGTCACGAACGCGGTACCACGACGGGACCGACGGCTCCCACGACCGGTCTACTCCGTCTACTCCGAAGCGAGCCGACGACGGAAGCCGCCCCTCAGCCGGCCCATGGCGGCCACGCACCTGTCACAGCGCCCCTCGCCCGTCCCGGGAACACCGAACCGGACCGGAGGTCAGGGCGCGTTCCGGAGCGCGGCGGAGAGTTCGTCGAGGTGTCGCGAGACAGGGCCGACGGTCAGCAGTCCACTGGCCGCGCCGCCCAGTTCCGCCCGCGCGGGCGAGAGCGCCCCGACGGCCCGTTCCATCGTGGACCGGTCGGACAGGGCGATCGCCGCCTGCGCCGCCAGACACCACAGGGCTTCGAACAACAGGCCGATGGGAGGGTCGGGCAGTCGGCGCAGCCTCGTCGCGGCCTCGGTGGGGGAGCCCTGTGCGAGGAGAACCATGGGGCCGGCCCACGGTTCGTACGGTCCCCAGTCGATCCGTTCGTCGGTCTGGGCGGGCCGGCCGTTCCGTACGCGCAGACAGAGCAGGGCGAGCGGCAGCAGACCGTGTTCGAGACCGGGCATGCCGGAGCCGTCGAGCCGGGCCGCGGCGGCCCGGTAGGCCGCCTCCGCCGCGGGAGCCGGGCCGGTCGCGGCCAGACGCAGTGCCCGGAACCACTGGGTGAACACACCGGCCAGCGGGAGTTCGTTGCGTTCGGCCAGGCGGTCGACGGCCATCGCGTGTTCTTCGGCTCCCGCGAAGTCCGCGAGGGCACTGCGCGCCTGGACGCGGACGAGGTGTCCGAGCACTTCGTAGGTGACCAGACCGTGCCTGCCGGACAGGGCGATCAGCTCCGTACCCGTCCCGTCCCTGAGCGGGGAGAGACCTGCCCGGTGGAACGACTGCATGTACACGCCGTTGAGGGCGAAGGCCAGCAGCGCCGGGTCGTCCAGACGGCGCGCGATCCGTTCCGCCTGGCGGGCGGCCTGCGGCCCCCTGGCCGAGAGCGTCCCCCGTGATTCCAGGGCGATCGTGGTGAGCAGACGGGCACGTGCGGCCTCGTGCTCTCCGGGTCGAAGGGCCTTCAGCGTGCGCTCCGCCGCGTCCACGACACTCGCCGAGTGCCGCGGGTCATCGACGCGGGTCCAGATCGCCGGTACGTCGTACGTGCCGATCACACGGGCGGTCAGCTCCACATCGCCCAGCCCTTCGGCCGCCGTGATGGCGGCCGAGCGGTGACGGCGAGCGGCCTCCAGGCCGCCGCCTCCCGTCACGGCGAGCGTGCGCAGCAGACCTACCGTCGACTCCAGCCGGGCCCGCGCCCCGTGGGCCACCGTACGGTCGTAGTCGGCCGCGGCCCGCGCCCACACCCTCTCCGCCGGGTCGCCCGGTTCACGGTCCGGCTCACGGTCCGGCTCCAGGAGGGGCTCCTGGGCGAGGACGTCCGCCTCCAGGCGGCGCAGCGCCGTGCCGGGTTCCACCCCGAGCTGCTCGGCCAGGAGCCGTCGTGCCCGGCGCAAGACCGCGAGGGCGTCGCCCTGACGTCCGTCGCGGTACAGCGCGAGTGCCAGGAGCCGCCACCCCTCCTCACGCCACGGATGCTCGGTCACGTGCGCGTCCAGCTCCGCCGCCGCCTCCGCGACCCGCCCCAGCGCCAACCGGGCCTCGCCCTGGCGCTCCACGGCGTGCAGCCGCAGCTCGTTGAGGCGGGAGCGCTCGGCGCGAGCCCACGTCTCCTCGGGGAAATCGGCGTAGGCGGGACCGCGCCAGGACCTCAGAGCCTCCTCCAGCCGGGGGAGCGCCTCCTGGGGCGGCAGAGTTCCGGCGACGGCGAGTTCCTGCTCGAAACGCCGACCGTCGACGGCACTGTCCTCGGCGCGCAACGCGTATCCCGGCCCTTCGGTGACCAGGACGCGGGCCGGAGTGCGGGGCCGGCGCTGCGGTTCCAGGGCCCGCCGCAGCGCGGAGACGAAGGTCCGCACCGCGCCGACCGCGTCCTCGGGGGGATCCAGCCAGAGGTCCTCGACCAGACGTGGGACCGGAACGACGCGGTTCCGCGCGACGATCAGCCGGGCCAGCACCGCACGGTGGCGGGGCCCCTTCAGGTCGACGGGCCGGCCGTCACCGTCCCAGGCGACCACGGGCCCCAGAATTCCGAACGTGACGCTCACACCCACGGCCTGCTCTCTCCTCGGTCGCTGATCACGCTACGGGACAGCCCTGGGCGCTCGCTCATTCGATGCTCATCCACGGCATCCACAGTTGAGGTATCTGCTCAGCGAGAGAGAGAAGAGCCTGATCATGACCCGCACCACCGCCGCCTTCGACTATCAGCGGATCACCGTCGCGGACGGTGTGGCCCTGAACACGGCCGTCACCGGCTCGGGCCCGGCGATCGTGCTGCTGCACGGCTTCCCGCAGACCCATCTGATCTGGCGGCACGTCGCCGCCGACCTCGCGGCCGACCACACCGTGATCTGCCCGGACCTGCGCGGCTACGGGGACAGCGACAAGCCCGTCGACACCGATGGCACCGTCTACTCCAAGCGTACGATGGCCGCGGACATCGTCTCCCTGGCCGCGGCCCTGGGCCACGAACGCTTCGCCCTGGCCGGGCACGACCGCGGCGCGCTGGTCGCCATCCGGGCCGGCCTCGATCACCCCGACCACGTCACCCACCTCGCGAGCCTCGACGTCCTGCCGACCCTCGACATGTGGGACGTCATGCACGGGGTGACCGCGGCCGTCGGCTTCCACCTCTACCTCATGGCCCAGCCTCCGGGCCTGCCCGAGCAGATGATCGCGGCGAGCCCCGACGCGTTCTTCGGCCATTTCCTGGACATCTGGACCAACGACCCGGAGGCCATCCCCGCCGACATCCGTGCCGCGTACCTGAAAGCCTCCCGTGAGGCGGTGCCCTCCATCGTCGCCGACTACCGCGCTTCCGCCGGCATCGATGTCCAGCACGATCAGGCGGACCGGGAGGCCGGCAACCGGCTGAAGATGCCGGTCACCGTGCTCCAGCAGGACTGGGGCTCGGCTCTCGGCTTCAACGCCGCCTCCCTGTGGTCACCCTGGGCCGCGGACCTGCACCACGAGACGGTTTCCTTCGGCCACTTCATGGCCGAGGAAGCCCCCACGGACGTCGCCCAGGCCCTCCGGGCCCTGCTCCGCCGCTGAGCGACCACACCCGCGCCCCGAGCGGCCCTTGCGTCGGTCGGAACGGACCGCGGTCCGTTCCCGCTCGGACCCCGGCACCGAGTTGGCGAACTACCGCGGCGGTACGAAGCGCGAGTCGCTCGGGACCCCGGCACCGGCCGGAGACCACGGTCGCCGTCGCCTCGCGTACGGCATCCGCGCCGCCCGCCTACGGGCATCCGCACCGCCCCCGCCCCGCGGCCCCAACCGCCCGGCGGGGGCGACCGGGCGGTCGGCGGAGTCTGGACCGGACGCCGCGATGGGCTCATGATCACGTCTATGACGACGACTCCGCGTTCCTTCCTCATCCTCCACGGCTGGCAGAACCACCGGCCCGAGGGCCACTGGCAGCACTGGCTCGCCGGTGAACTCACCACCCTCGGCCACCAGGTGACCTACCCCCAGCTTCCGGAGCCCGACGAGCCGGACCTCGGGGCATGGCTCGGCAGGCTGCACACCCTCCTGGGCGCGGAACCGGCCGAAACGGGACGCGAGCGGGTGATCGTCTGCCACAGCCTGGGCGTGCTGCTCTGGCTGCACGCGGTCGCGCGCGGCGGGGTCCGCGCCGACCGGGTGCTTCTGGTCGGCCCGCCGTCCGATGACGTGGTCGCCGGTCTCCCGGAGGTCGCCGGTTTCGGCCGCCCCGCCGCCACCGCCGCCCAACTCGCCGCCGCGGCCGCCGTGACCAGACTGGTGGCCGGGGACGACGACCCGTACTGTCCGGGCGGAGCGGCCGAGCAGTACGGCCGGCCGCTCGCCCTGGACACCGACGTCATCCCCGGCGGCGCGCATCTGGACATGGACGCGGGCTACGGCTCATGGCCCTCGCTCCTCGACTGGTGCCTCGACCCGTCGGTACGGATATCCGCCCGCCCGCCGAACCCGTAGGGTCTTCCGCTCGGATCAGGCCGGATCAGGCCGGATCGGGCAGCGGGCTCCGGCTGCGTGCTGTGCAAGACGAGTGAGCCGAAGGGGCGCGCTGGCAGGGTACGTCGGGTGGGTTCTCCCTGGCGGGTAGCCGGAAGGCCCGCGCTGGAGCGCCCCGTGGGGGTCCCCTCGGACGGAGTCCGGGGGAGAACCGAGCCTCAGAGGAGCGTGATTCGGCCTCGATGACTGTTTGTCATGTGCGGGACACCCTGTGTTGGCCGTAAGTTCAGCCCGTCGTTGCGGATATGTCAAAGGCTCTGCCCGACCGCGGGCGGGGTCCCGCCCGCCCCCACGAGACGAAGGATCGGCCACCTTGGCTACACACTGGCACAGAGCGGCCCGGATCGCCGCAGTCGCCTTATCCGTCCTCACCCTCGGCCTGTCCGGGGGTCCGGCCCCCGCTCTGGCCTCGCCGGCACCGCGAAGTCATGAAGCGGAGCCGGGCGGCGGCGCCCACCGCGACCGTACCGGCCTCGCCGACACCCCTGCCGCCCAAGGCCGTTGCGCCGCCTCGGCCACGACGGCCGCCATCGCGGAGGCGTCCCGCGCCTGCACGGCCACAAGCGGCGGACAGGCCGTGAACGAGGTCTGGCCCGGCGACCCCTCGGTCGCCACCGCCGACGTCAACGGGCTGTTCGGCGGGAACCTCAGCGGCCTCTCCTTCGAGAGCTCCGAGGTGCTGTGGGCCGTGAACAACGGCCCCGCCAAGCTCTACCGGCTCGTGCCCGACGGCCCGCTCTGGAGCCCCGACAAGACCGGCGGCTGGTCCGCGGGCAAGTCCCTGCGTTACGCGAACGGCAGCGCCGAACCCGACGCGGAGGGCGTGGTCGTCACCCCCGACGGTCTGTTCGTGTCGACCGAGGGCGACAACGGCCAGATCGGCAGCGGCACACCGAAGATCCTCCGCTTCGACGCCTCCTCCACGGCCGCCTCGCTGACCGCGACCGGGGAGTGGAACCTCTCCACCGATCTGCCCGCCGTGCCCGCCAACAAGGGACTCGAAGGCATCTCGTGGATCCCGGACGCCTTCCTGACCTCGCAGGGCTTCCGTGACGAGCGCACCGCCGCCCCCTACGACCCCGCCTCCTACCCCGGTCACGGCAGCGGCCTGTTCTTCACCGGTCTGGAGACGCTCGGCATGGTCTACGCCTACGCGCTCGACCTGAACAGCGGCGCATTCACCCGCGTCGCCGCGTTCGCCAGCGGCCTTCCGGCCGTGATGGCCACGGAGTGGGAACCCGCCACCGGCCGTCTCTGGACAGCCTGCGACAACCACTGCCAGGGCGGCATGGCCACACTCGGCATCGACGCCCAAGGGCGGTTCGCCGTCACCAATGTCTACGACCGGCCCGCCGGCCTGCCGGACTACAACCACGAGGGCTTCGCCATCGCCCCGCAGACGGCCTGCGTCGGCGGCCGGAAACCCGTCGTCTGGGCGGACGACAAGAACAACGGAGGCCACGCCCTGCGCGCCGGAACGCTGAACTGCACGCCCTGACACCACCGCGGCTCATTCCCGGCGCGGGCGACCTCACCACGGGTCGCACCGGCTCGAGGGCATGTTGATGCTTCATTGAGCCGGTGTTTATCGGCCTCCGGGAATCTGTTCCCCATGCTGATCAACACCGCTGGCGATGAACTCTCCTGGCAGGAGAACGCACTCTGCGCACAGACGGGCCCGGAGTTCTTCTTTCCGGCGCCCGGCTCCTCCACCAGGGAGGCGAAGCGACTGTGCGGGTCGTGCGAGGGGCGCGTGTCGTGTCTGGAGTACGCGCTGGCGAACGATGAGAAGTTCGGGGTGTGGGGCGGCCTGTCGGAGAAGGAGCGGCAGCGCCTGAAGCGCATCGGGAGCTGATCCGCCGGCGCGGGCGGCGTCCATGACGCGCTTCCGCGGACCGTTTTGATCCGCTCGACCGGCGACCGGCGACCGGCGACCGGCGACCGGCGACCGGCGACCGAGGACCGACGGCCGAGGACCGGCGACCGACGGCCGGCGGTGTCCGCGGCACCTGACGCGCGAGGTCTCTCGCGCGTCAGGTGGGCCGGAGCGCTCCCGTCCGCGGTTCCGAAGGTTCCCGTGGCGGGACCATCGGACGGCGGGTCGCACGGGCGCGGGCAGCGCGCGAGGGCCCGCGGCGCCGCCTGCCCGGACGGCCCCGCGCTCAGCCTGCCGCCCGCGCCGCCATCCGGGCCTTGCGGGCGGCGAGCTTCTCGTCGAACTTGAGCGCCTCGGTGTCGAGCCCGCCCATGTAGAGGCCGAGCTCCTCCTGGGCCTTCAGCCCCTGCGGCCCGAGGCCGTCGATCTCCAGCACCTTGAGGAAGCGCAGGACCGGCGAGAGCACGTCGTCGTGGTGGATGCGCAGGTTGTAGATCTCGCCGATGGCCATCTGCGCCGCAGCCCGCTCGAAGCCGGGGATGCCGTGGCCCGGCATCCGGAAGTTGACGACGACATCCCGTACGGCCTGCATGGTCTGGTCCGGCGCGAGCTCGAAGGCCGCGCGCAGGAGGTTCCGGTAGAAGACCATGTGCAGGTTCTCGTCGGTCGCGATCCGCGCCAGCATCCGGTCGCAGACGGGATCGCCCGACTGGTGGCCGGTGTTGCGGTGGGAGACACGGGTGGCGAGCTCCTGGAAGGCGACGTACGCCACCGAGTGCAGCATCGAGTGCCCGTTGTCGGACTCGAAGCCCTCCGACATGTGCGACATGCGGAACTGCTCCAGCTTGTCCGGGTCGACGGCGCGCGAGGTGAGCAGATAGTCGCGCATCACGATGCCGTGCCGGCCCTCCTCCGCGGTCCAGCGGTGCACCCAGGTGCCCCAGGCGCCGTCACGGCCGAAGAGCGAGGCGATCTCGTGGTGGTAGCTGGGCAGATTGTCCTCGGTCAGCAGATTGACGACGAGGGCGATACGCCCTATGTCGGTGACCTTCGACTGCTCCTGCTCCCAGGCCAGTCCGTCGTCGAACACGCCGGGGAAGTTGCGGCCGTCGCTGAAGGGGACGTACTCGTGCGGCATCCAGTCCTTGGCGACCGCGAGATGTCGGTTGAGCTCCTTCTCCACCACCTCTTCGAGCGCGTAGAGCAGCCGGGCGTCGCTCCACGCCTCCGACGAACTGCTGAGGTGGGGAGTGCTAGTGGTCACGGGTGCTCCTGGGGACGGGAGAGTTACCTACGGATTCGTAGGTTACGAGACCGTAGGTTAAGCGCGCGGTAAGCCTCCGGCCAAGCCCGTCCGATGCGCGGTCGATCACATGGTGTGATAAACGCAAATGAGAGGGGTCAGGAGTGGAGTTCCCTGAGCCGTACCGAGAGGCAGGTCACGCACCCTTCGAGCTTCTCGAACTCGCCGATGTCCACGAGGACCGGCTCATAGCCGAGGTCCGCGAAGAGTTCGGCGGTCTTCGGGGCGCTCGCCGCCATCAGCAGCTTCCCGTCGCCGAGAAGCACGACGTGCGCGCCCGACTCCTCCGGGACCGGGAGCAGTGACGGGAAGACGGACGGCGTGTCGATCAGCGGTTCGTAGCCGATGACGGTCGCGTCCGGGAGGGCGGTGACGGCGGACTTCAGATGCAGCACCTTGCTCACGGGCACGACGACGACGCGGGCCCCGAGCGGCTTGAAGACGGCGCGCAGTTGCTGCACCCCGGCCGCGTTCGTACGGCCCCCGCGGCCCACGTAGATCGTGTCGCCGACCTTGAGCACATCGCCGCCGTCGAGGGTGCCTGGCTCCCACACCCAGTTCACGGAGCAGCCCAGTCGGCCGATGGTCTCCTCGACGGTCGTCGTCTCCGCCCGGCGGGATTCCGCGCCCGGCCGGGTGATCAGCGCGACATTGCGGTACATCACCACGGTGTCCTCCACGAAGACACCGTCCGGGCAGTCGTCGGCCGGTTCGGCCTCCACGGTCTCCCAGCCGTGCTCGCGCAGGGTCTCGGCGTACAGCTCCCACTGGAGGAGCGCCAGCTCGGCATCGACGGGGGTGCGCTCGACATGGGTGACGAGTCCCTCGGACAGGCGAGGGCTGGGGCGGCGGATCAGGGCTTTCCTGCTGGGCACGGAAGCTTCTCCATGAATGTCGGGTCTGGTGTCGGCCCATCATGGACCGCCCCGCTGAGGCATGGAATCCCCGCTGCGTGACCTATGAGAGTTCTGTGACAGATGGGCGACGGCTCTCTCATCGGCCCCGATCCGCCGCGGACGCCGACCGCCCGTCCGGACGCCGACCGCCCGTCCGGATACCGGTCCGGCTCCGGATATCGGTCCGGCTCCGGATATCGGTCCGGATACCGGTCCGGCGCTTCAGTCCAGCCCCAGATCCCTGCGCAGATACTCGGCCGTGAAGGACTTCCGGTGGTCGAGAAGCCGGGCCGGTGTGCCCTCGAAGACCAGCTCGCCACCGTGTTTGCCGCCGTCGGGACCGAGATCGACGATCCAGTCCGCGCGCTTGACGACATCCAGGTTGTGCTCGACGCAGATCACCGAGTTCCCCGCGTCCACCAGCCGGTCCAGCAGCCCGACCAGGGTGTCCACATCCGCCATGTGCAGTCCGGTGGTCGGCTCGTCCAGTACGTACACACTGCCCGTCCGGTGGAGCTGGGTGGCGAGCTTGAGCCGCTGGCGCTCGCCGCCCGAGAGCGAACTCAGCGGCTGGCCGAGCGTCAGATACGTCAGCCCGACGTCGTTGAAGGTCCGGAGCCTGCGCAGCAGCGGCTCGTCGTCGAAGAAGCCCATCGCCCCGGCCGCCGTCATGTCCAGTACGTCGACGATGGAACGCCCGGCGACCTTGTGCCGCAGCACGTCGTCGTGGAAGCGCCGCCCCTCGCACACATGGCAGGTCGTCGTCACCGGATCCATGAACGCGAGATCGGTGTAGATGACCCCGCGCCCCGAGCACTCCTGGCACGCGCCCGTCGAGTTGAAGCTGAACAGCCCCGGCTGGACGCCGTTCTCCTTGGCGAAGACCTTGCGGATGGTGTCCATCACCCCCAGGAACGAGGCCGGAGTCGACCGGGACGACGCGGTGATCGCGCCCTGGTCGATCACGATCGCCTCCGGGTGGGCCGCCGTGAACACCTCGGAGACCAGAGTGGACTTCCCGGAACCCGCGACCCCCGTCACCGCCGTGAGCACCCCGACGGGAAACCGGACGTCGATGCCCTTGAGGTTGTGCAGATCCGCCGCGGTGACCGGGAGCCAGCCGGCGGGGGAGCGGAACGACCGCTTCATGGGCGTACGGCGGCGCAGACACCGCCCGGTGAGCGTGTCGGCGTCACGCAGACCGGCCCCCGGCCCCTCGTACACCACCCGTCCGCCGTCCACGCCCGCGCCGGGGCCCATGTCGACGACATGGTCCGCGATCGCGATCACATCCGGATCGTGCTCCACCACCAGGACCGTATTGCCCCGGTCACGCAGCCGGATCAGCAGATCGTTCAGACGCCCCACATCGCGCGGATGCAGGCCGACGCTCGGCTCGTCGAAGATGAAGGTGAGCCCGGTGAGCGAGCTGCCGAGATGGCGCACCATCTTCAGCCGCTGCCCCTCCCCGCCCGACAGGGTCGTCGTCTCCCGGTCCAGGGAGAGATAGCCCAGCCCGATCCCGACCAGCCGCTCCAGCCGCTCCCGCGCGGCGGCCGCGATCGGGGCGGCCACCGGATCGTCGATCCGGCCGAGGACCTCCACCAGATCGGCGACCTCCATACGCGTGTAGTCGGCGATGTTCAGCCCGTCGATACGGGTGGCGAGCGCGGCCTCGTTGAGCCGGGCCCCGCCGCATGCCCCGCACGGCCGCTGCACGGTGAAGCGGGCTGCCGCCTCCCGGCGCTTCTCGGAGAGATTCGCGGTGTCACGCTTGAGGAAGAGCCGGGTGAACCGGTTGACGATTCCTTCGAGCTGCATCTCGAAGGAGCCGGACTTCACCTCCAGCCGGACCTTGACGTCGGCGCCGTAGAGGAGGAGTTCCCGCTCCGCCTCGGTGAACTCGCCGAGCGGCTTGTCCGCGTCGAAACGGCCCGACTCGGCGTACAGCTTCCACTCCCAGGTGCCGACGGCGAGTCCGGGCAGCAGCAGCGCGCCCTCGTTCATCGTCTTCGACCAGTCGATCCCCCGGTCGACGTCGAGGCGGACCGTCTTCCCGACGCCGTCGCACACGGTGCACATCCCGGCCGGGTCGTTGAAGGAGTACGCCGTCGCCGCCCCGGCGCTCGGGGCGCCGTGGCGGGAGAACAGCACCCGGATCACCGAGTAGATGTCGGTCATCGTGCCGACGGTGGAGCGCACATTGCCGCCGACGGGCTTCTGGTCGACCACGATCGCCACCGAGAGATCGTCGATCGCGTCGACATGGGGTCGCTCGTACTTCGGCAGGCGGTTTCTGACGAACCAGGTGAAGGTCTCATTGAGCTGCCGCTGCGACTCCACCGCGATGGTGTCGAAGACGACGGAGGACTTCCCCGACCCGGAGACCCCGGTGAAGACCGAGACCCGGCCTTTCGGAACCGTGAGGGAGACGTCCCGGAGATTGTTCTCCCGCGCGCCGGTGATGACGATGTTCTCAGGCATGCGGCCGACGCTAACCAGAAATCCAGACATCTTCTGTCCGGATTTCTGGTTGGTGTACGGCCGTGCGCCAGCCGCCCGACTACGCCTCGCCAGCCGCCCGACTACGCCTCGCCGGGCGCCGCCGCCCGCAGCCTCCCCTCCCGGACGTCCTCGGCGGTGATGTCGCTCAGGCCGCCGTCCAGCAGCAGCCAGCGGGTGATCCCGATCGACTCCAGGAACGGCACATCGTGGCTCGCCACGATCAGCGCCCCTTCGTAGGCGTCCAGCGCGGCCGTCAGACTCCGCACACTCGCCATGTCCAGATTGTTGGTCGGCTCGTCGAGCATCAGCAACTGCGGCGCGGGTTCGGCCAGCAGCAGGGAGGCGAGTGCCGCCCGGAACCGCTCGCCGCCCGACAGCGTCCCGGCGAGCTGATCGGCCCGCGCGCCCCGGAAGAGGAAGCGAGCGAGCTGGGCCCTGATCCGGTTGTTGGTGGCGCCCGGCGCGAACCTGGCGACATTCCCGGCCACGCTCAGCCCGTCGTCGAGGGCGTCGAGCCTCTGGGGCAGAAAGCGCAGCGGGACCTCGGCCACCGCCTCGCCCGCCGCCGGCTCCCATTCGCCGGCCACCGTCCGCAGCAGGGTCGTCTTGCCCGCTCCGTTGCGCCCGACGAGCGCGATCCGCTCCGGCCCACGGATCTCGAACTCCCCCTCCAGCGAAGCACCGTAGCGGAGCGTCAGCTCCCTCAGCCGGAGAACGCCCTGGCCCGGATGGACCTTGGTGTACGGCAGCTCGATCCGGATCTCGTCGTCGTCCCGGACGGCTTCCACGGCCTCGTCGAGCCGCTCCTTCGCCTCGGCGAGTCTCCCGGCGTGCATGATCCGGTGCTTGCCCGCCGATTCCTGGGCCGCGCGTTTACGCGCGCCCATGACGATCTTCGGCTCGCGCTTGTTCTCGAACATCTTCTGGCCGTACCGTTTGCGGCGGGCCAATTTGACCTGGGCTTCGGTCAGTTCGCGCTTCTGCCGCTGTACGTCGGCCTCGGCGACCCGCACCATGCGCTCGGCCGCCTCCTGTTCGACCGCGAGCGCCTTCTCGTACGCGGAGAGATTCCCGCCGTACCAGGTGACCTCCCCGTCCCGCAGATCGGCGATCTGGTCGACCAGCTCCAGCAGTTCACGGTCATGGCTGACCACGATCATCACTCCGGACCAGGACGCGACCGCGTCGTACAGCCGCCGCCGCGCGTGGAGATCGAGATTGTTCGTCGGCTCGTCCAGCAGCAGTACGTCCGGCCTGGCCAGCAGCAGGGCGGCGAGCCGCAGCAGCACGCCCTCGCCGCCCGAGACCTCGCCGATGGTCCGGTCGAGGCCGATACGGTCGAGTCCCAGCTGATCGAGCGTGGCGCGGGCCCGCTCCTCGACGTCCCAGTCGTCGCCGACGGCCGCGAAGTGCTCCTCGCTCGGATCGCCCGCCTCGATGGCGTGCAGGGCCGCGCGCACGGCGGCGATGCCCAGCACCTCGTCCACCCTCATCGCGGTGTCGAGCACGAGATTCTGCGGCAGCCAGCCGACCTCGCCCGCCGTTCGGACCGTGCCGTCGGCCGGGGCCAGCTCCCCGGCGATCAGCTTGAGTAGCGTCGACTTGCCCGCGCCGTTGAGCCCGATCAGGCCGGTCCGACCGGGCCCGACCGCGAGCTGGAAACCGTCGAAGACGCCGGTTCCGTCGGGCCAGGAGAAGGAGAGGGCGGTGCAGCTGACATGGGTGGAGGAAGTAGACATACGGAGTCTCCCGGTTGCGTGGGAAAGGAGCAGGGGCAACGGGTTGAGACACCGGGGCGAGCGCGAGAGGAGCCGGGGGAGCCGGGGACTCCGAGAATCTCCCGAGGAGAACCAGGGAAACCAGGAATCCAGGGAAACCAGGAGATCCAGGAGATCCAGGGAAACCAGGAATTCCGGAAGTCCTCGTGAACCGGGGAGATCCCGCGGATCCGGGAAATCAGGAGCCCGAGGGCTCCGGAAACACGGTCCCGGCCGGTCAGGACGGCTCGAACGCCGAGGTCGCACGCACTGCGCACACGCCGGAAACAGCGGTGGCGCACGGTGTCTCAGAACCTCAGACGAGCAACGTCCTTCTCCAATCGGCGACAACAGGACGCGTCAACGGTAAAGGCGACCGCTCGGGGCGGTCAAACGAATTCCGCTCGGCACCGCGGTGCGGGGCTCCGCCCGGACGCCGCGTTCTCAGGCGGCGTCGCGCAGCAGTACGTCCAGGTTGTGGTCGATGTCCAGATGCAGATGTTCCAGCCCCATGGGGACCGCGCTCTGCGTCCGCAGCAGAAAGCGGCGCAGTTCGACCGTGCGCACATGCACCATCGCGACGCCTTCCGGGGCGTGGAACTCCAGGACCGTGCGGTCGTACCCGTACGGCCTCACCCGGACGTCCCCGAATCCGGACCGTACGTCGACCCCCGTCGCCAACAGCTCACGGGAGAACACCCAGGACACCTCGGTGCCCTCCAGCGTCGCCGGTGGCGGAAAGGCGATCCGCACGGCGAAGGGGTCGTCACTTCTGTAACGCAGCGTGACCGGGACCGTCTTCATCGCGGGCGCCGGAGCGATCAGCCGGGCTTCCACCGCCTGCTCGATGAGGGTGTACGCGGACATGACGCACTGCTCCTTCCGTCCAGGCCCTGGACGTAGCCCTGACACCCATAGAGACCGCTGATGGCGCGGTTCCGTGCATCCGGCGGGAATGTGACGTGCGTCACCACGCGACATGGTCGTCCGAATGGTCGTGGTAAGCGCTGTTTCGGGTGCCGTCGCGGAGGCATGGAACCGCCGGAATCCTCTGCCGCGCGTCCTCGGCGGCACCGGTTGTCGGGTCGCCGCGCGTGATCGACTGGCCGGTATCGGCGGGTGCGACCGCCACCGGGCACGCCTTCGTCGGCCCCGCGAACTTCCGGAACCTGGTCCGGAATCGCACCCTGGACGGGTCACCGGGCGTGGGCTAGCTTCCAGCGCCATGACACCCAAGGGGACCAAGGGGAAGACGAGATGGACGGTGTGGGTGGGGCTGAGCGCGATGGCGCTGGCCGTGACCCTCACGGCACCGGCCCAGGCCGTCGATAAGCCCGCGCGGGGTTCGGCGTCCGCTCCCGGGGCCGGTTCCGGAGCCGGTTCAGTGCTCGGTTCGGGCTGGAGCCTCAAGGCGACGGGCGCGGCGGTACGTTTCCGGGGCCTCGCGGCCGTCAGCCGCACCACCGCGTGGGTGGCGGGCTCCCAGGGCACCGTACTGCGCACTCCGGACGGCGGCCGGACCTGGCGGAACGTCTCACCTCCGGGAGCGGGCGCGCTGGAGTTCCGCGACATCGAGGCGTTCGATGGCAGGCGCGCGGTGGTCCTCGCCATCGGCGAGGGCGAGGCGTCCCGCATCCTGCGCACCACGGACGGCGGGGCCACCTGGACCGAGACCTTCCGCAACGACGACCCCAGGGCCTTCTACGACTGCGTCACCTTCTTCGACAGCCGGAACGGCCTCGCCATGAGCGACCCGGTCGACGGCAAGTTCCGCATCCTGTCGACCGGCGACGGCGGACGGAGCTGGGAGGTGCTGCCCAGCGCTGGAATGCCCGACGCCCTGCCGGGCGAGGCGGGCTTCGCGGCGAGCGGCCAGTGCCTGGTCTCCTCCGGGCCCCGAGACGTCTGGCTGGCGACCGGCGGCGGCCCCACGGCACGGGTGCTCCACTCCGTCGACCGGGGCCTGAGCTGGACAGCGGCGGAATCCGGCATCCCGGCCGGTGACCCGGCACGCGGAGTGTTCGCGCTCGCCTTCCGCGACCGCGCCCACGGCATCGCCGTCGGCGGCGACTACCGGACCGGGCAGCCCTCCCCGTTCGCCGGAGCCGTCAGCCGGAACGGGGGTCGCGACTGGCAGCCGTCGAAGACCCCGCCGCCCGCCTACCGCTCCGGTGTGGCCTGGCTGCCGCACAGCTCCCGCGCGGCGCTCGCCGTCGGCCCGACCGGCACCGATCTGACGGTGGACGCCGGCCGCACCTGGCGAACCGTCGACACCGGTTCGTACGACACGGTCGACTGCGCCCCCGACATGGGCTGCTGGGCCTCGGGCGAGAAGGGCCGTGTGGCGCGCCTGGAGCGTTAGGACGTGGCGTCGTGGCGTCGTGGCGTCGGCACCGACTCGGGCCGAGTCATGGCCAGAGGGGGAACAGCGGCCGCAGGGGCGGTGCCCCCGGCGGGAGGCGGAGGACGGCACACACCTCGGGCCGGCCGTGAACGGGCCGGCCGTGAACGGGTCGGCCGCCGCGAGGAGAGGCCGGCCGGGGGAGGCCGACCAGGAAGGCTGTCAGGAAGGCGGCTGCTCACGGTACGCGGCGAGTCCGGGCGCGGTCGTGGTCGCGTGGAACTCCGTGATCCGGTACTCGCACACCCCGCCGACCGTGAACGGGTCGGTCGCCGCGATCTCCTCGATGCGCGCGCGATCGTCCCCCACCGCCAGGATCACCCCGCCATCGGGCGGATTCTTCCGCCCCGAGGCGATGAACACGCCCTCCTCGTACAGCGTGTCGATCCAGTTCATATGCGCTTCGCGCAGTTCATCGGCCCGCTCGACGGGGGCGGTGTAGGTCAGCTCCAGTACGAACATGATCGCCAGGCTACGGCACCCCGGCCGCCGCTCCCGGTGCATAGGGTGGTCGTCACCATGAGGATCATCGAAGTGCCCGCGGACTGGCCGGCCGACGAGACGGCGGCCCTCGCCGTCCAGGACGAACTGCGCACCCGCGTCGTCCTGGACGAGCCCGGCCCGCCGGCCGGGGAGGGACGGGTGACGGGCGTGGACGTGGCGTACGACGACGAGCGCGATGTGGTCGCCGCCGCGGCCGTCGTCCTCGACGCCGCCACGCTCACCGTCGTGGAGGAGTCCACCGCCGTCGGCCGGGTCGCGTTCCCGTACGTACCCGGACTGCTGGCGTTCCGTGAACTCCCGGCCGTACGCGCGGCGCTGGAGTCCCTCGTATCCGACCCCGGTCTCGTCGTCTGCGACGGTTACGGCCGGGCGCACCCGCGCCGGTTCGGGCTCGCGAGCCATCTCGGCGTACTGACCGGACTGCCGGTCATCGGCGTCGCCAAGAGCCCGTTCGTCTTCTCCCACGGTGAACTCGGCCCGCGCCGGGGCGACTCGGCCGCGCTCCGCGCGTTCGACGGGGAGGAGGTCGGGCGGGCGCTGCGCACCCAGGCGGGCGTGAAGCCCGTCTACGTCTCGGTGGGCAACCGCGTCACGCTCGACAACGCCTGCGCGCACACCCTGTCCCTCGCGCCCCGTTACCGCCTGCCCGAGACGACGCGCCGGGCGGACCGGCTCTGCCGGGAGGCACTCGCCGCGGCGACCGCGTGAGACCGCCCTTTCTGTGGCTCGGTTCTCCCCCGGACTCCGTCCGGGGGACCCCCACGGGGCGCTTTCAGCGTGTGTCGACGGTCGACCGTGCTCGACCGCTCGTTCCTCACGGCCTCCGCGCGCTCTCCCTCTCGACACCCGCGCGCCCCTCCAGCACACTCGGCCCCTTCTTTTTGGGCTCGGTTCGCCTCCGGGTCGCTTTCAGCGTGTGTCGACGGTCGACCGTGCTCGACCGCTCGTTCCTCACGGCCTCCGCGCGCTCTCCCTCTCGACACCCGCGCGCCCCTCCAG
>NZ_JBSGAW010000038.1:43310-84544 GCF_053600955.1 Streptomyces sp. NPDC004838
GCTCACTCGCCGGGAGACACCCCAACCCATCCGACGCAGCACCCATCCGACGCACCCTCCCAGCGCGGCCCGGCGGCGAACCCGCCAGGCAGGCACCTGCCCGACGCACGCGACCCGCGCGCCTCTTCGGCTCGCCCGACTTGCTCCGCACGGCACGGCCCCGCTCCCCGATCCGGCCTGATCCGAACGGCAGACCCCAGCGCGCCGACGCGCCCGGGAAGAAGCCGCGTAGCCCAGCGGCAACCGAGCGGAGCACAGCATTCCGCCGGGCCGTTGCTCCGGTCGTCCGGTGAATCCGGGCGCTCGCCGAGGGAAACCCTTGTAAGCGGTGGAACGCGTTCCTACCATCACTGGTGTTACATCAGTTGTGTCACATCAACGCTGGGGGCCAGAAGATGACGCCGACCTCGACCGATACGACACGGAACGGCCCGCTCAGCGGGGTGCGGGTGGTCGAACTGGCCGGCATCGGCCCCGGTCCCTTCGCCGCCATGCACCTCGCCGATCTCGGCGCCGACGTCGTACGCGTCGACAGGCCCGGCGGCTCCGGGCTCGCGATCGACCCGGCGTACGACCTCACCAATCGCAACAAGCGCTCCGTACTCCTCGACATCAAGACCGGGGACGGACCGGCCCGTGTGCTCGACCTCGTCGAGCGCGCCGACATCCTCATCGAGGGATACCGCCCCGGCGTCGCCGAACGGCTCGGCGTGGGACCGCAGGAGTGCCTCGCCCGCAATCCGCGACTGGTGTACGGGCGCATGACCGGCTGGGGCCAGGACGGCCCGCTCGCCCAGCGCGCCGGACACGACATCGCGTACATCGCCGTCACAGGCGCCCTCGGCATGATCGGTGCGTCCGGTGAGCCCCCGACAGTCCCCGCCAACCTCCTCGGGGACTACGCGGGAGGCTCGCTCTATCTCGTCATCGGCGTCCTCGCGGCCCTCCAGCACGCCCGCGCCGAAGGCGGCACGGGCCAGGTCGTCGACGCGGCCATCGTGGACGGCACGGCCCATCTCACCACCATGATCCACGCGATGATGGCCGCGGGCGGCTGGCGGGACGAGCGCGGGACCAATCTCCTCGACGGCGGCTGCCCCTTCTACGGCTGCTACGAGACCGCCGACGGCCGGTACATGGCGGTGGGCGCGCTGGAGACTCGGTTCTACGACGAGTTCATCCGGCTGCTGGGCATCGCGGACGAGGTGCCCGCCCGTAAGGACTTCGACCGCTGGGAGGAACTCCGGGCCGCCGTCGCCGCCCGGTTCAAGACCCGTACCCGCGAGGAGTGGACAGCCGTCTTCGAAGGCTCGGACGCCTGTGTGGCCCCGGTGCTCTCACTCGGCGAAGCGCCCGCGCACCCGCATCTCGCGGCCCGCGCCACCTTCGTCGACAACGGCGGGATCACCCAGCCCGGACCCGCGCCCCGCTTCTCCGCCACACCGGGATCCATCCGCACGGGACCGGCCGTGCCGGGCGCCGACACGGCCGACGTGGCACGAGACTGGGATGTGCCCTCACTCGCCACGAGCTGACCCCCACACCCTCTTCACCCCTCGAAAGGCCGTCGCCTTGAGCACCGAAGCGTATGTCTACGACGCGATCCGCACCCCGCGCGGACGCGGCAAGCCCAATGGCGCCCTGCACGGCACCAAGCCGATCGATCTCGTCGTCGGCCTCATCCACGAGATCTGCGGCCGCTTCCCCGGACTCGACCCGGCCGCGGTCGACGACATCGTGCTCGGCGTCGTGGGGCCCGTCGGCGATCAGGGCTCCGACATCGCCCGTATCGCCGCCATCGCGGCGGGACTGCCCGACACCGTCGCCGGAGTACAGGAGAACCGCTTCTGCGCCTCGGGCCTCGAAGCCGTCAACATGGCGGCCATGAAGGTCCGTTCGGGGTGGGAGGACCTGGTGCTCGCCGGCGGCGTCGAGTCGATGTCACGGGTGCCGATGGCCTCCGACGGCGGCGCCTGGTTCGCCGATCCGATGACCAACTTCTCCGTCGGCTTCGTCCCCCAGGGCATCGGCGCCGACCTCATCGCCACCATCGAGGGCTTCTCCCGCCGCGATGTGGACGAGTACGCCGCCCTCTCCCAGGAGCGGGCCGCCGCCGCGTGGAAGGACGGACGCTTCGACCGGTCCGTCGTCCCCGTGCGCGACCGCAACGGCCTCGTCGTGCTCGACCACGACGAGCACCTGCGCCCCGGCACCACCGCCGACAGCCTCGCCGCCCTCAAGCCCTCCTTCGCGGGCATCGGCGACCTCGGCGGCTTCGACGCCGTGGCGCTCCAGAAGTACCACTGGGTCGAGCGGATCGACCATGTCCACCACGCGGGCAACTCCTCCGGCATCGTCGACGGCGCGGCGCTCGTCGCCGTCGGCTCGAAGGAGATCGGCGAGCGGTACGGACTCACCCCGCGCGCCAGGATCGTCTCGGCGGCGGTCTCCGGCTCCGAGCCGACCATCATGCTCACCGGCCCCGCGCCCGCCACCCGCAAGGCGCTCGCACGTGCCGGACTGACGATCGACGACATCGATCTCATCGAGATCAACGAGGCGTTCGCCGGCGTCGTCCTGCGCTTCGCGCGGGACATGGACCTCTCCCTGGACCGGATCAACGTCAACGGCGGGGCCATCGCCCTGGGCCATCCGCTCGGCGCGACCGGCGCGATGATCCTCGGCACCCTCATCGACGAACTGGAACGGCAGGACAAGCGGTACGGCCTCGCCACGCTCTGCGTCGGCGGCGGGATGGGCGTCGCGACGGTGATCGAACGCGTACAGCCGTCGCCCGAAGGCGCCTAGCCGTGTCCCCGAAGTCCCCTCCGCCCCCACGACCCGCCGGGAGAACCGCACCATGACCGAGAGCACCGCCATCCGCTGGGAACAGGACCGAACCGGTGTCGTCACCCTGGTCCTCGACGACCCCGGCCAGTCCGCGAACACCATGAACCAGGCGTTCCGCGACGCGATCACGGCCGTCGCCGAACGGGCGGAGGCCGAGAAGGACTCCATCCGGGGGATCATCGTCACCTCCGCCAAGAAGACGTTCTTCGCGGGCGGCGATCTCAGGGACATGATCCTTCTCAGGCCCGAACAAGCCCAGCGGGTGTTCGACGCCGGCATGGGCGTCAAGCACGCCCTGCGCCGGATCGAGACCCTCGGCAAGCCCGTCGTCGCCGCCGTCAACGGCACCGCGCTGGGCGGCGGTTACGAGATCGCCCTCGCCTGTCACCACCGCGTCGCGCTCGACGCCCCCGACTCCAGGATCGGCCTGCCCGAGGTCACCCTCGGCCTGCTGCCCGGCGGCGGCGGTCTCACCCGTTCCGTACGCCTCCTCGGCATCGCGGACGCACTGCTGAAGGTCCTCCTGAAGGGCACCCAGTACTCCCCGGCACGCGCGCTGGAGAACGGCCTGATCCACGAAGTGGCCGCCACCCCCGACGAGATGCTCGCCAGAGCGCGCGCCTTCATCGACGCCAACCCGGAATCCCGGCAGCCGTGGGACGTCAGGGGGTACAAGATCCCCGGCGGCACGCCGTCCAGCCCGAGATTCGCCGCCGACCTCCCCGCCTTCCCGGCGAACCTGAAGAAGCAGACCGCGGGCGCGCCCTACCCCGCCCCGCGCAACATCCTCGCGGCGGCCGTGGAGGGCTCCCAGGTCGACTTCGAGACCGCGCAGACCATCGAGGCCCGCTACTTCACCGAACTGGTCACCGGACAGACCGCCAAGAACATGATCCAGGCGTTCTTCTTCGACCTCCAGGCGGTCAACTCCGGGGCCGGCCGGCCGCGTGGGATCCCCGCGCGCCCCGTCCGCAAGGTCGCCGTCCTCGGCGCCGGGATGATGGGCGCGGGCATCGCGTACTCCTGCGCCCGCGCCGGTCTCGACGTCGTCCTCAAGGACGTCTCGCAGGAGGCGGCGGACCGGGGCAAGGCGTACTCCGAGGGCCTGCTCGCCAAGGCGCTCGCCCGGGGCCGTACGACCGAGGCGAAGCGGGACGCCCTGCTCGCGCGGATCGTCCCGACCGCGGACTCCGCCGATCTCGCGGGGTGCGACGCCGTCATCGAGGCCGTGTTCGAGGACACCGCTCTCAAACACAAGGTCTTCGAGGAGATCCAGGGCGTCGTCGCACCGGACGCGCTCCTGTGCTCCAACACCTCCACCCTCCCCATCACCGTCCTCGCCGAAGGGGTCGCCCGGCCCGAGGACTTCATCGGACTGCACTTCTTCTCGCCCGTCGACAAGATGCCGCTGGTCGAGATCGTCAAGGGCGGTCGGACGGGCGACGAGGCACTGGCCCGCGCGTTCGACCTCGTCCGTCTGATCGGCAAGACGCCGATCGTCGTCAACGACTCCCGCGGCTTCTTCACCTCGCGCGTCATCGGACGGTTCATCGACGAGGGCGTGGCGATGGTCGGCGAAGGCGTCGACCCCGCCTCCGTCGAGCAGGCCGCCGCGCAGGCCGGGTACCCCGCCAAGGTGCTCTCCCTGATGGACGAGCTGACGCTCACCCTCCCGCGCAGGATCCGCGACGAGGCCCGGCGCGCGGTGGAGGAGTCCGGTGGCACCTGGGCCGTGCACCCCGCCGACGCCGTCGTCGACCGGATGGTCGACGAGTTCGGGCGTACGGGACGCGCCGGCGGAGCGGGGTTCTACGACTACGGCGACGACGGCCGGCGCACGGCCCTGTGGCCCGGACTGCGGGAGCACTTCGCCGCCGCGGACACCGATGTCCCCTTCGCCGACATGAAGGAACGGATGCTGTTCTCCGAGGCGCTCGACTCCGTGCGCTGTCTGGAGGAGAACGTGCTCACGTCCGTCGCCGACGCCAATATCGGCTCGATCATGGGCATCGGCTTCCCTGCCTGGACCGGCGGTGTGCTCCAGTACATCAACGGATACGACGGCGGTCTGCCGGGCTTCGTGGCACGAGCCCGCGAACTGGCCGCCCGCTACGGCGAGCGGTTCGAGCCGCCCGCGCTGCTGGTGGCGAAGGCGGAACGCGGCGAGGAGTTCGCCGACGCTCCCTGAGAGCGGTCCACTGCCGCCCCGTGGATCGGTGCACGGCCTCGGAGGCGGTGCACCGTGAGACGGAAGAGACCGGTCCGGGAACCGGGCGTCTTCGGACGTGACCGCGCAAGACCGTGCGCAAGACCGTGCGTATGACCGGGTGTCAGGGGCGGCGAGGGGGCCGGGTGTCCGGGTGTCCGGGCGATGCGGCGGCGCGGCGCGGTGCCGCGGCCGTCGTCGTGCGCCCGCCGGGACCGCGGGCCCGTCCTCAGCCCCCGTCCCGCGGGCCGCGTTCGGCGCCGTCCGGCTCCGACGCCCCGAACGCGGCCCGCAACTCCTCCTTCAGCGACCGCTGGAACGCCGTGACCAGCGCCTGCGCCACCAGCGGCCGCATCTGGGCGGACAGCGACCTCATCGCCGCGACCCGCTCCGGGTCCGACTCCCGCTCCCGGTACGGGTTCCACACCTCGTCGCGGAAGAGCCGGGTCAGCTCGTACGCCGCCGAACGGGTGTGTTCCACCAGCACCGTACGGGCCGCGAGGATCGTCTCGTACGAGATGGGCACGTCCAGCAGCTGTACGCCGAGCCGCAGCAGCCCGGGATCGATCAGATACGCGTCCGGCCCGCCGGACCGCCGGACCGCGCCCATCGCCCCGAGCCGGTCGACGTCGTCCTCGCCGAGGGCCCGTCCCGCCCTGCGCTCCAACTCGGCGTGCGTGGCCGCCTCCGCGGAGTCCGGAGCCCAGGAGGCCACCAGCGCCCGGTGGATCGCGAGATCGTGCGCGCTCAGATCGGCGGGCAAACGCTCCAGATACCGTTCGATCGCCGACAGCGTCATGCCCTGGTGCTGAAGCTCCTCGATCAGCGCGAGCCGGGAGAGATGATCCGGCCCGTACTGCCCTACCCGGCGCGGCCCGATCACCGGCGGCGGCAGCAGTCCCCGCGTGCCGTAGAACCGGACCGTCCGCACCGTCACCCCGGCCCTGGCGGCCAGCTCGTCCACGGTGTACGCCGTCTCCTCGGCCTCGCTCCCCATCCCTGCGCCTCGCTTCCCACCCGCCCGCGCGCCGGTCCGCTCGTGATCGCGGTACCGCGTCGCGGTGCAACAGTATTGCTGTCTCACCGGTGCTGTGAAAGGCGCGGGCCGCTGGTCGGCGCCGGTCCGTACGGTGGAGCCGTCAGGAGTCCTCGCGGTGCTGCCCACGGCTTTGGTTCCGCCGTTCCTCGAGCGTCCGGTCTCGGTAGTCGCCGGGTGTGGTGTCGTACGTGCGGCGGAAGAGACGCCTGGCCTGTGTGCCGTTGGTGAATCCGTTGTGCCGGGCGAGCGTGTCGAGGGGCGTCGAGTGCAGGCGGGGATCGGTCAGGTCGTGGCGGAGGCGTTCGAGGCGCTGGGTGCGGATCCACTCGGCGACGCTCGTTCCCTGGTCCTGGAAGATCCGGTGGAGGTAGCCGACGGAGATGTGGTGGGCGGCGGCGATGGCGGTGGGGGTGAGGGCGGGGTTGCCGAGGTGGCGCCGGATGAAGTGCCGGATCTCCGTCCGCAGCGCGTGCGGGCGTGATTCGGGCCGGGCCGCGTCGCTGCCCGCGGTGTGGCGGTCGAGGGCCGTGGTGAGGAGTTCTGTGGTCGCCTCGGCCAGGGCCTTGGCATCGGAGTGCCGGAACTGGTGGGCGCGGGTGGTCAGATCGGTGAGCCAGTGCGCGGTGACGGCGCCGATGCCGCTGTTCAGCGGGATGGCGGCGGCGGTCACCGCTGCCGTGGTCCTGGGCGGCAGGGACAGAAGCCGACGCGGGAGGTAGACGATGACGGAGGACAGCGCGCCGCCGTCCGGGGAGAGGAAGCCGCTGAACGGGCGGGAGTTGTCGATGACCAGCAGGTGCCCGGCTTCCACCGGGGTCTCCTGCCGGTTCTGGGTGAACACCCCTGTTCCCCGGAGCAGCAGGACGAGCTGGAAGACCTCGGAACCGTCGGACCCCGCCTGCCGCGAGGTCCGGGTGACGTGCAGATGCGGACAGGACATGGAGGTCACATGGCAGCCGCCGAGGTCCAGGATCCGCAGCGTGGCCAGGAAGTCGTCCGCCCGCTCACTGCGCAGGACGTTGCGCCCGTGCCAGCGGGACGCCGTGCTCTCGTACAGCTCGAACCGCTCCGCCGCGGGCACGTCTTCCGTGCTGAACTCCGTCACCACAACCATGCGTACACCCCTCCGGGACCGGCTGACCGACGAGACCCCGGAGCGGTTGACGGACCGCGCCGACGCCTCGGGGACGACCTTGCCGGACGAGGACGGTCCGCGACAGAGACCACCAAGCCTGTCCTGAACGGGCCGGATCACGGCCCTGCCCCGGACCCGGCCACAGCGCAACGCCACCCGCGCACGGGCCCGCAGTACGCGGCAACGCGGATGGCGTCCACCCCGACCGTGTACTGAACGGCTGTGCGCGTGCACGCATCGGCAAGGTCCGTACCGGCCCGGCACCCCACAATGAGGCGCGACCACGCTCTTGATCCGAAAGGTACGGGTTCCGGCCGCTGGGGGGAGCGATCCGGTGGGGGACACGCGGCATCTGCCCAGGGCGGCACCGGACCCGGAACCAGGCCGAAACTCGCGGCCCGGACCCGCGGGTTCTTCCGCGGCTGCTTCGACAGCCCGTACGTTCGACGCGTCCCGGGCCGTCACGTCCCGGGCGAGAAACCTATGAGCCTCGCATCAACAGGCATGGCATCGACAGGCATGGGAGAGGTGTTGGATTGGCACACCTGGTGACTGATTTCAGTCCAGACGCACAGCACTCCGGAGAACGGCGCGCCCAGTTCGAGGAGATCGTCGGGCAGTGGCATGTACCCAACCGTTTTCGAAGCCGTGAGGAAGGCGCATTCCGGGCATCGGTGAAAGCCTTGAGGCTCGGCGAGGTTCAGATCTCCACACTGACGCATCCGCGCCTGGCCTTTTCGCGCACGGCGACGCTGATACGCCAGGAGGACCCGGAGGTCTTTCACGCCCTGTTGACGCGGAGAGGGGAGGGCAGAATCAGCGTGGGCAAGCACGACGCGAACCTCGGTGTGGGGCATCTGGTGCTTGTGGACAGCTCCACTCCCTACAGCGGGAGCCTCGACCATCCAGCGGGCGACCTGGTATCCGTGGTCGTTCAGGTCCCCCGCACCATGCTCTTCGTGCCGCCCAAGGCCCTCAGACGGGTTCAGGCCACGCCCATACCCCTGAGCCGTGGTCTGGCAGGCGTCTTCTCCGGTTGGCTGACAGACATCACAGGACGCGCGCACGAATTGACCCCCGCCGACGTCCCCGCTCTCTCCGATGTCACCACGAGCATTCTCGCGTCGGTGCTCGGCAACGCCACGGAGGCGGAGACAGGGCTGTCCCCGGAGGTTCGCAGGCGAACACTCCGAGAGCAGATCCGTCAGTTCATCCGCCGCGACCTCGCCAACCCCTCACTCACGCCGGACTACATCGCGGCCGTCCATCAGGTGTCGCGTCGCTCCCTCTACACCCTCTTCGAGGAGGACGGCCAGACCGTATCCGCCTGGATCCGGCATGAACGGCTTGAGCGGTGCCGGCGCGATCTCGCCGACCCGCGGCTTGCGGAGCGATCGATCCACGCCATCGCCGCGCGCTGGGGCCTCCCGAACAAGGCGCACTTCAGCCGGGTGTTCCGGTCCGTGTACGGGGAGCCTCCGCGCGCCTACCGCCGACGGGCAGCGCAGCACGGGCTGCTGACGACCGCCGCGCACGCGGAGACGACGACAGGCCCACGACCGGGGGACGAGGCGGGGAGCCCACCCGGCTGACCCGCCTCGCCCCTGACCCCGCAGGACGCGGCCGCCGCCGGACGGCCGACCGCCGGGGACGGGTGTGCGAGTCACATCCGAGCAGCCGCGGTTTTCGGACGGCAGACACTCGGCGTCCGCTTTCCGCGGCGGTAGGATCGGCCCCACTCCGCCGTCGCGGACGGGCTCTTCTCCCCAACGGACAGTTCAGACACGGCAAAGGCAGGTCGAGGTTATGAACGGCGGCATCTTTCCCTTTGATCTCGGTCCGCTCAATCCGACCGCCTGGGGCCTCGTCGTGGGAGTGGTGTCCTTCGCCCTGGTCTATCTGGTGCTCTCCCAGCGGCTGCTGCCCCGTGCCTCCCGCGTGATCGCGGAGCGGGAGCGGATGACCCAGGGTGTCACGGAGCAGGCCGAAGAGGTGCGCACGGAGGCGGAGGAGGTCCGCGCCCGGCGGGAGGCCATCCTCGCCGAGGCGCGCCACGAAGCCGCGCGCACCCGCCAGGCGGCGACCGAGAAGGGCATGGAGCTGATCACGGCCGCCCGCGCCGAGGGCATGCGGGAGCGCGAGCGGATCCTCGCCGACGGCGCCGCCGCCATCGAGGCCGAGCGGATCGTGGCCGAGGCGGCGCTGCGCTCGGACGTGGACGCCTGGGCGCGCGCACTCGCCGAGCGCGTCGTCGGCGAACCCCTCCCCGCCCCGCAGGACGCCCCCCGCCGCAACGACTGACGTCCGCTCACCGGGAACCCCGCCGACGGCCACCCGCCGACCGGAGCGCCGACCGGAGCGCCGCGCGGGTCGCCGTCGGAGCGGGCGCGGCCTTCCCGTACCCGTCGGGGGCCGGCCCCCGCCCGAGACAACCCCACCCATACGCCCCACGCGTCGCAGTGATGCCCTGATCGCCCTCTGTTGCAAAGGAGTTGACAGGAGTACCTTCCGCCCATGTCGATACGTACGCGGGGTACCCGCTTGACGTACAGATCGCTCATGGCGGCGGCGACTGCCGCCCTGATGACCATGACCCTCTCCCCGACGGGCGCGCACAGCGCCCCGGCTCTGGAGAGCAGACCCGTCTACTCGTACGAGAACGCGATCCGTGAATCCGTATGGGTGGACACCCGACTCGACGCCGACGGCGACGGAAGGAAGGACCGGGTCGCCGTCGATATCGTCCGGCCCCGGGAGACCGCCCGCAGCGGGCGGAAGATCCCGGTGATCATGGACGCCAGCCCGTACTACTCCTGCTGCGGGCGGGGCAACGAGAGCCAGCGCAAGACGTACGACGCGAACGGGAACCCCGTTCAGTTCCCGCTCTACTACGACAACTACTTCGTCCCGCGCGGCTACGCCTTCGTCGCCGTCGACCTCGCCGGGACCAACCGCTCCGACGGCTGCGTCGACGTCGGCGGACGCTCCGACATCCAGTCCGCCAAGGCCGTCGTCGACTGGCTGAACGGACGGGCCCACGGCTACACCACCCGTACCGGCTCCGAACGCGCGGGCGCCGCGTGGACCAACGGCAGAACCGGAATGATCGGCAAGAGCTACGACGGCACGATCGCCAACGGTGTCGCCGCCACCGGGGTCGAGGGCCTGGAGACCATCGTCCCGATCGGCGCCATCTCCTCCTGGTACGACTACTACTTCGCCAAAGGCGCGCCCCTCTACGACTCCGGACCGGAGTGGCTCTCCAACTACGTCGAGAGCCCCGACGCCCGCACCCGCTGCCAGGCCGTCCAACAACGCCTGATCGACGGGGCCCCGCGCTCCGGAGACCTCACCCGCCTGTGGAGCGAACGGGACTATCTGCCCGACGCCGACAAGGTCGAGGCCAGCGTCTTCGCCGTCCACGGCATGCAGGACCTCAACGTCCGCAGCAAGCACTTCGGCCAGTGGTGGGACGCCCTCGCCGACGAGGGCGTGGAGCGCAAAGTGTGGCTCTCCCAGGTCGGCCATGTCGACCCGTTCGACTTCCGGCGCGCCGAGTGGGTGAAGACCCTCCACCGGTGGTTCGACCACTACCTCCTCGGATACGACAACGGGATCGAACGCGAACCCATGGCCGACATCGAGCGCGCCCCCGACCAGTGGTCCACCGACCGCGTCTGGCCGCCGCGCGCCACCGACGCCACCGTGCTGCGGCCCGGCAAGGGCGCCGAACCCGGCGTCGGCACACTCTCGCTGAAGCGCGCCCGCCCCGGTGCGACCGAGACCTTCACCGACGACCGCACCCAGGACGAGACCGACTGGGCAGCGGCGATCGACCGGACGACCCCGGCCAAGACCGGCTTCGTCACCGAGCCGCTCGCCCGCGGACTGCGGCTCTCCGGCTCGTCCAAGGTGACGATCACCGCCACCCCGACCACCCGCAGCGCGCATCTCTCCGCCGTCCTCGTCGACCTCGGCCCCGACACCATCCGCGACTACGGGGCGTCGGGCGAAGGCATCACCACCCTGCCCGAGCGCACCTGCTGGGGCGCGTCCGCACCCGGCGACAGCGCCTGCTTCAAGGAGACCAGGGCGCGGACGAAGGCCGTCGACTACACCGTCTTCAGCAGGGGCTGGGCCGACCTCGGCAACCACGCCTCCGATGCCGAGGGCCGCCCGCTGACCCCCGGCAGGCCGTACACGATCACCCTCGATCTGCACGCGAGCGACCATGTGGTCCCTGCCGGCCACCGGCTCGCCCTGATCGTCGCCGGCACGGACAGGGACCTCATCGACCCGCCCGCCGACACCCCCTCGCTCACCCTCGATCTGGCCAGAACCTCCGCCGAACTGCCGGTCGTCGGCGGCGTCCCCGCCTTCGAACGCGCCACGGCGGGCACCGCGGCAACGCCCGCGCGACGGGAGGCCCCGCTGCTCGACGGAGTGAGCGAACCGCGCCCCATCCGACCGATACCGGGAGGCGACAGCCGATGACGACCCGAATCCGCACCCTCCTCCTCGGCGCGGCGGCGGCCACCCTCGCCGTCCCCCTGGTCACCCTTCCCGCCGAGGCGTCCCACGGTGTGCCGCGCACCGGCTTCGAGATCAGCGACGGCGCGCGCTGGACCGGCCAGCCCGAGGAGCAGACCTTCCTCGCCGCCGTCGACCGGGGCAGCGACCGGGTCTCGGTCGGCCGGGTCGGTACGACGAAGCAGGGGCGTCCGCTCCAGCTCGTACGCATCGGAAACCGGCACGCGGACAGCACCGTTCTGCTGATCTGCTCCCAGCACGGCGACGAGCCGTCCGGCCGGGAAGCCTGTCTCTCCACGATCCGCGACCTCGGATACGCCAAGGACCGCGAGACGCGCCGGCTGCTCTCCCGTACCCGGATCCTCGTGGTGCCCACCGCCAACCCGGACGGAAGGGCGGCAGACACGCGCGGCAACTCCGACCGGGTGGACATCAACCGCGACCACATCGCGCTCAAGACGGCCGAAGGCCGGGCGATGGCCGCGGTCATCCGGGACGAACGCCCGGACGTCGTGTACGACCTGCACGAGTACAGCGCCACACCCCGGTACTACGACAAGGATCTGTTCGACCTCTGGCCGCGCAACCTCAACACCGACGCCGGGGTCCACCGTGAGTCGAAGACCCTCTCGGAGAGTTATGTCCGCCCGGCCGCGCACGAGGAGGGATACACCGCCGGCACCTACGGGATCTGGACCGACCCCGTCACCGGCGAGCCCGTCAGGCAAGTGGCGGGCGACGGCCAGGAACGCATCCTGCGCAACGCCTCGGGCGTCAAGAACGCGCTCGGACTCCTCATCGAGAGCCGGGTCGACCCCCTCACCCAGGAGGAGAAGGCGGACGAGTCGGTGAACAACCGGCGTCGCGTCGACAGTCAACTCGCCGCGCTGGACGGGCTGCTGTCCTTCGCGGACGAACGCCGCGGCCGGATCGGTGCGGCGACGAAGGCGGCGCGGCTCGCGGGATTCCAGGACCGTGGCCCGGTCTATCTCGGCGGTGCGGACAACGACCCCGCGACCCCCGAGGAGACACTCGCCGACCCGCCGTGCGGCTACCGCCTCAGCGCCGACCAGTTCGCCGACGTGGGGGACGAACTGGCGCTGCACGGGGTCGGGTCGAAGCGCGACGGCGACGGAGCGTTCGTCCCCCTGCGCCAGTCCCAGCGGGAACTGATCCCCCTGCTGCTGGACGCACGGGCGACGTACCACCTCACAACGGGACAGCCCGTCACAGCCTGTTGAGCCCGGCGACACGGGCCGCCTGTGGTAGGGGGTAACGGGGACAGAAGTGATCTGTCTCGTATACCCCCTCGAAAGGTGCCATTCGTGTCGCACGGACAGCAGCCGGACGACCGGGGGGCCGGGCCTGTGACGGCCGGTCTCCCCGGTCCTCTCCACGGGCACGAGCCCCCCACGACCGACCGGGTGGTCTTCGGGGTCACCGCCGTCCTCACCGTCGCGTTCGTCATCTGGGGCTCTCTCGCCACCGAAGCGCTCCAGGACATCAGCGGCTCCCTGCTGACCGGGCTGATCCACAACGCCGGGTGGGCCTTCGTCCTGGCGGCCTCCGGTTTCGTGGTCTTCGCGCTCTGGCTCGCCATCAGCCGTTATGGGAGGATCCCGCTCGGCGACGAGGGCGAGACCCCCGAGTTCCGCACGGTCTCATGGGTCGCGATGATGTTCAGCGCCGGTATGGGCATCGGCCTGATGTTCTACGGGGTGAGCGAACCGCTCGCCCACTACGTCTCCCCGCCCCCCGGCACCCACCCCGCCGACTCGGCGGAGGCCATGCAGACCGCCATGGCCACCACGCTCTTCCACTGGACGCTCCACCCCTGGGGCATCTACGCGGTCGTCGGGCTCGCCATCGCGTACAGCACCTTCCGCCGACGGCGACGGCAGACCATCAGCGCCGTGTTCGAACCACTGATCGGGAAGAAGCGGTGCCAGGGCGGCATCGGCCGGTTCATCGACATTCTGGCGATCTTCGCCACCCTCTTCGGATCCGCCGCCTCCCTCGGCCTCGGGGCCCTGCAGATCGGCAGCGGCTTCACCGAACTGGGCTGGCTGGACGAGGTCGGCACCGGACTGCTCGTCACCGTCATCGCCGTGCTGACCGCCGCGTTCGTCCTCTCCGCGGTCTCCGGCGTCGAGAAGGGCATCCAGTGGCTGTCCAACACCAATATGGTGCTGGCGCTGCTGCTGGCCCTCTTCGTCTTCATCGCGGGACCGACCGTCATCGTCCTCGATCTGCTGCCCACCTCCATCGCCTCGTACTTCGGCGATCTGCCCCAGCTCGCCGGGCGCACCGAGGCGACGGGCGGGAAGAACCTCCCCGACTGGCTGGGCAGCTGGACGGTCTTCTACTGGGCCTGGTGGATCTCATGGACGCCGTTCGTCGGCATGTTCATCGCCAGGATCAGCCGTGGACGGACGATCCGTCAGTTCGTCGGCGGGGTCATCCTGGTGCCGAGCACCGTCAGCCTCGTCTGGTTCGCCGTCTTCGGCGGCACGGCGATGAAGCTCCGGGAACGCGGCCGGCTCGGCGACGAGTCCACCCCGGAGGCCCAGCTCTTCGCGCTGCTCCAGCAGTACCCGATCGCCACGGCGATGAGCGTGCTCGTGATGATCCTCGTCGGCATCTTCTTCGTCTCCGGCGCCGACGCGGCATCCTTGGTCATGGGCACACTGTCCCAGCACGGCGCCTTCGAACCGGCCCGGCTCGTCGTCGTCTTCTGGGGTGCGGTGACCGGCGCGGTCGCCGCGATCATGCTCCTCATCGGCAACGGCCAGGGCGACGCCCTCGCGGGCCTTCAGAACCTGACGATCCTGGTGGCCGCGCCCTTCGTGATCGTGATGGTGGGCATGTGCGTCGCCCTGATGCGCGATCTCCGCCGTGATCCGCTGATCGTCCGGGGCGAACAGTGCGCGGAGGTCGTCGAGTCCGCCGTCATCGCGGGGCAGGAGCGGTACGACGGCGACTTCGAGATCCGCATCGGACCGGGCACGGCGGACGCGGGCGACGCGGGCGACGCGGGGGAGGCGCGGTGAGGAGACGCCCCGCCGCCACGCGATCCGCGACCGTGTCCGCGCCCCGGTTAGGATCGGTCATCTGATGACTGCAACTCTTGTCGCCAAGGACCTCGCCGCGGCACACGGCGACCGTGCGCTGTTCTCCGGCCTCGATCTCGTCGTCGCACCCGGCGATGTGATCGGGCTCGTCGGTGCGAACGGGGCCGGCAAGTCGACCCTGCTGCGGATGCTCGCCGGTCTCGACCGGCCCGAGGAGGGCGGGCTGAAGCTCTCGCCGCCCACCGCCGCCATCGGCCATCTCCCGCAGGAGCCGGAGCGGCGGCCGGGCGAGACCGTACGGGACTTCCTCGCCCGCCGGACCGGTGTCGCCGCCGCGCAGACCGCCATGGACGAGTCGACACAGGCACTCGTCGACGGCGCTCCCGGCGCCGACGACGCGTACGCGGTCAGCCTGGAACGCTGGCTCGCCCTCGGCGGGGCCGACCTCGACGAGCGCGCCGACGAAGTCGCCGCGACGCTCGGCCTGACCGTCGGCCTCGACCACCCGATGACCGCGCTCTCCGGCGGCCAGGCCGCCCGCGCCGGCCTCGCCTCACTCCTGCTCTCCCGCTACGACGTCTTCCTGCTCGACGAGCCCACCAACGATCTCGACCTCGACGGTCTGGAACGCCTGGAGAGCTTCGTACGCGGACTGCGCGCGGGCACGGTCGTCGTCAGCCACGATCGTGAATTCCTCACCCGCACGGTCACCAAGGTCCTCGAACTCGACCTCGCCCAGCAGCAGATCACCCTGTACGGCGGCGGATACACGGCCTACCTCGACGAGCGGGACACCGCCCGGCGGCACGCCCGCGAGGAGTACGAGGAGTTCGCGCAGAAGAAGTCGGCCCTCGAAGGCCGGGCCCGGATGCAGCGATCCTGGATGGACAAGGGCACCAGGAACGCCCGCCGCAAGGCGTCCGACAACGACAAGCTCGTACGCGGATTCCGCAGCGACACCAGCGAGAAGCAGGCCGCCAAGGCCCGCCAGACCCAGCGCATGATCGAGCGCCTCGAAGTCGTCGAGGAACCCCGCAAGGAGTGGGACCTGCGGATGGAGATCGCCGCCGCCCCGCGCTCCGGCTCCGTCGTGGCGACCCTCCGCGACGCCGAGGTCCGGCGCGGGGACTTCCGCTTCGGGCCCGCCTCGCTCCAGATCGACTGGGCCGACAGGGTCGCCATCACCGGAGCCAACGGCTCGGGCAAGTCGACGCTTCTGGCCGCCCTGCTGGGCCGCCTCCCACTGGACGCGGGCCACGCCTCCCTCGGCTCGGGCGTCGTCGTCGGCGAGGTCGACCAGGCACGCGGTCTCTTCTACGGGACCGAGTCCCTGCTCGACGCCTTCTGCGCCGCCGTCCCCGACACCGAACCGGCGGAGGTCCGCACCCTGCTCGCCAAGTTCGGCCTCAAGGCGGCCCATGTGCTCCGCCCCGCCACCACACTCTCCCCGGGCGAGCGCACCCGCGCCGCGCTCGCCCTGCTCCAGGGCCGGGGCGTCAACCTCCTCGTACTCGACGAGCCGACGAACCATCTCGACCTGCCCGCGATCGAACAGCTGGAGTCGGCGCTCGACGCCTATCCGGGCACGCTGCTCCTGGTCACCCACGACCGCCGCATGCTGGAGGCGGTGCACGTCAACCGACGCGTCGAGATGACGAGCGGCAAGCTGGTCGTCTTCTGAGAGTGGCGGGCTGGGGCACCCCGGGTGCCCCAGCCCGGCCGAGCGCAGCTCACCCGCGGCCCGTCAACCCCGCCCGTCGCAGCGCGTCCGCCATCGCGCTGTTCGCCGGGGGAGGAGCCTGACGCTCTCGGCCACGGCCACCGCCGCCCCGCTGCTGCGGACGGCCGCCCCGCTGCCTGGGCTCACCCCGTCCGTCGCCCTCCCCGCGCTGACCGCCTCCGCCCTGGGCCCTGGGCGTCGCCTCGTCGTCGAGACGCAGCGTCAGCGAGATCCGCTTGCGCGGGATGTCGATGTCGAGGACCTTGACCTTCACCACGTCGCCGGGCTTCACCACATCGCGCGGGTCCTTCACGAACGTCTTCGACATGGCGGACACATGGACCAGCCCGTCCTGGTGGACGCCGATGTCCACGAACGCCCCGAACGCGGCGACATTGGTGACGACGCCTTCGAGGATCAGACCCGAGGTCAGATCGCCGATCTTCTCGACACCTTCCTTGAAGGTGGCCGTCTTGAACGCGGGCCGCGGGTCCCGCCCCGGCTTCTCCAACTCGCGCAGGATGTCCGTCACGGTCGGCAGACCGAACTTCTCGTCGACGAAATCATCCGGCCGCAGGGACCGCAGCGCTCCGGTGTTGCCGATCAGCGACGCGACCTCGCCGCCCGCCGTCTTCACCATGCGCCGGACCACCGGATACGCCTCCGGGTGCACGCTGGACCCGTCCAGCGGATCGTCACCGCCCCGGATCCGGAGGAAGCCCGCGCACTGCTCGTACGCCTTCGGACCGAGCCGCGCCACATCCTTCAGCGCGGTACGCGCCCGGAAGGGCCCGTTGGCGTCCCGGTGGGCGACGATGTTCTCCGCGAGGCCCGTGCTGATGCCGGAGACCCGTGAAAGCAGCGGCGCGGACGCCGTGTTGACGTCGACGCCGACCCCGTTCACACAGTCCTCGACGACCGCGTCCAGCGAGCGCGAGAGCTTCACCTCGGACAGATCGTGCTGGTACTGGCCGACACCGATCGACTTGGGGTCGATCTTCACCAGCTCGGCGAGCGGGTCCTGAAGGCGGCGTGCGATGGAGACGGCACCGCGCAGCGACACATCGAGACCGGGCAGTTCCTGCGAGGCGAACGCGGACGCCGAGTACACGGACGCGCCCGCCTCCGACACCATCACCTTCGTCAGATTCAGCTCGGGGCGCCTGGCGATCAGCTCTCCCGCGAGCTTGTCGGTCTCGCGGGACGCCGTGCCGTTGCCGATCGCGATGAGATCGACCGAGTGCTCCTCGGCGAGCCGGGCCAGCTTCGTCAGCGACTCGTCCCACTTGTTCGCCGGAACGTGCGGATAGATCGTGTCGGTGGCGACGACCTTCCCGGTCGCGTCCACGACGGCCACCTTCACCCCGGTACGGAAGCCGGGGTCCAGCCCCAGCGTGGCGCGTGTCCCGGCGGGCGCGGCGAGCAGCAGATCACGCAGGTTCGCGGCGAAGACCCGCACCGCCTCGTCCTCGGCCGCCGTGCGCAGCCGCAGCCGCAGATCGATCCCGAGGTGGACGAGGATCCTGGTCCGCCAGGCCCAGCGGACCGTGTCCGCGAGCCACTTGTCGCCGGGCCGTCCCCGGTCGGCGATCTCGAAGCGCCGTGCGACCATGCGCTCGTACGCGGAGGGGCCGGGCTCGGCGGCCGGCTCCTCCGGCTCCAGGACGAGATCGAGGACGTCCTCCTTCTCGCCCCGGAACATCGCGAGCACCCGGTGCGAGGGCAACTCGGTGAACGGCTCGCTGAAGTCGAAGTAGTCGGAGAACTTCGCGCCCGGCTCCTCCTTGCCCTCCCGCACCTTCGCGGCGAGCCGGCCGCGCGTCCACATCCGCTCCCGCAGCTCGCCGATGAGATCGGCGTCCTCCGAGAAACGCTCGGTGAGGATCGCCCGTGCGCCCTCCAGCGCCGCCGCCGGATCCGCCACGCCCTTGTCGGCGTCCACGAAGGCGGTGGCGGCGGTCAGGGGTTCCACCGAGGGATCGCTCAGCAGCCCCTCGGCCAGCGGTTCGAGACCGGCTTCGCGAGCGATCTGGGCCTTCGTGCGCCGCTTGGGCTTGAAGGGCAGATAGATGTCCTCAAGGCGCGCTTTGGTGTCCGCGCCACGGATCTGCGCCTCCAGCGCTTCGTCCAGCTTGCCCTGCTCGCGCACGGATTCCAGGATCGACGCCCGCCGCTCCTCCAGCTCCCGCAGATACCTCAGCCGCTCTTCGAGCGTGCGCAGTTGCGCGTCGTCGAGCATCTCGGTCGCCTCTTTGCGGTACCGCGCGATGAAGGGCACGGTCGACCCGCCGTCCAGCAGCCCAACAGCCGCTTCGACCTGCCGCTCGCGTACCCCGAGTTCCTCGGCGATCCTGCCTTCGATGGACATCGTCACGGTTCCCCGACTCGCCTTCTCGTGCTGGCTGTGCTTGAGCCTGCATTCTGCCAAACGCACACGTCGAGAACCGCAGGCCGCCGTACGTGGCCAGGAGGAATCGCGTCGTACGGGGAGCCGGGGAGCGGCGGCGGACGCCGATCGGGCGGCGAGGCCGGCCGGGACCGGGATGCCCGGCACGCCTCGTCACCGAGCGGCGGGGCGGGGCCGATGAGGTCCCGTCGTGGCGGCGGAGTGTCAGACGCTCCAGGTGAAACGCGGCGCGCGCCGTTCCAGGAAGGCGGTGACGCCCTCCACGGTCTCACCGCCCTCGCGGGCCTGTTCCGCCGCCCGCTCCCGCCAGTACCCGTCCCGGTCCGTGCGGCCGGACGCCGCCTCCTTCGCCGCGGCCTGTGTGAGCTGCGACTTCGACGCGACGATCCGGGTGAACTCGGCGACCCGCCTGCCCAGCGCGCCGACGGGCAGCGTCTCGTCCACCAGGCCGGTGCGCAGGGCGCGTTCCGTGTCGATGAGTTCGCCCGAGTAGAGCAGATACTTGGCGGCCGACGGCCCCACCAGCGAGACCAGCCGGCGGGTCGAGGAGGCCGGATAGACGATGCCGAGGTTCGCCGGGGTCACCCCGAACAGCGCATCGGCCTCGGCGAACCGCAGATCACAGGCGGCGGCCAGCTGACAGCCGCCGCCGACGCAGTAGCCGCGTACCGCCGCGAGCGTCGGCTTGGGAAAGGCGGCGAGCGCCTCCTCGGCCTGGACGGCCAGTGCCTGCGGGGACTCTTCGGAGTCCGGCGTCCGCAGGGAGGAGATGTCCGCGCCCGCGCAGAAGGTCGGCCCGTCGCCGGTCAGCACCAGCACACGGACGGCCGGATCCCCGGCGAGCCGTCCGAGCAGCTCCGGGATCGCGCGCCACATGCCGGAGGTCATGGCATTGCGCTTGGCGGGATTGCTGATGACCACGGTGGCGACGCCGTCGGCGACGGTGTGCGTCACCCGCGGCTCCGGGTGGGCTGACTCCATGTGCCGGATGCTATCCGGCGCATACGGACTTACGATCAAGAAGGGGTGCGAGGAGGAGTAAATGGCGATGCCCGGTACCACCGAGGAGCCCAGAAGACTCAAGCGCAGTTTCGGCCTGCTGGCCGTGCTCGGCGGGATTCTCGTTCTCGCCGGAATCGTCGGTCTCGTCTACACCGGTGTCGCGACCCTCACCTCGATGCTGCTCTTCGGCTGGCTGCTGCTGATCGGCGGCGTGGTCGGCCTGGTGCACGCGATCGAGTCGCGCGGCAGCGACTTCTTCTGGCTGGCCGTGGTGGTCGCCGCGCTGAACATCGCCGCCGGGATCGTCGTCATCCGCCATCCCCATGGCTCGGCGGAGGCGCTGACGCTGTTCGCCGCCCTGCTCTTCCTCACCGGCGGCCTCTTCCGGCTGGTGGGCAGCCTGGTCGTGAAGGGCCCGCAGTTCGGCTGGACCCTGCTCCAGGGAGCGATCGGAATCCTGCTGGGCATCCTGGTGCTCGGCAACTGGCCGGAGAGCAGCCGCTATGTCCTGGGCCTCTTCTTCTCGCTGGCGCTGCTCTTCGACGGCCTCGGGCTGATCGCCATCGGTGTGGGCGGACGCCGCATCGTGCGGATGGTCGTCGATCCTGACTGAGCGGGCGGGCCAGGGTGCCGGGCCGGGTCTCGGGGCGTCACCGGCCGTCCGACAAGGTCCCACGCAGGTGCGGCGAGGGGGCGGCAGGGGGCCGGCGGGGGACCGGGTTGGACCGGGGAATGGACCAGGCACAGTCGTACGACCGACGAGGTCGCGCGTACGCGGTCAAACTAGGTCGATTGATGCTGACTTCTGTTCAGGATCACGGTCCGGACCGGCTCGCTGTCAAGACTTGTCACCCGATGGCCAGGGGAAGTCGAGCCGAGGGTGGGTGCCGGACTATGGAGAGCGGCGGGAGCGTCCCGGCCCGGCCGTCGGCGTACGAGAGCGTCTGGCGGTTCACCGCACCCACGGTCGACGCCTCCGTGCCCGAGGCGCGGCACGCCGTACGCGATCTGCTGCGCCGGCAGGGTGTGCCGGGGCGGAACGACACGGTCCAGGGCCTGTTGCTGATCGTCTCCGAACTGGTCACCAACGCGGTGAAGCACGCGGCCGTGCTCTCGCCCGAGGTGGCCGTCGAGGTCGCCATCGCCGCCGAGTGGATCCGGGTCTCCGTGGAGGACGGCCACCCCTACCGCCCCAAGGCGCTGGAGACGGACTGCGGCCGGACCGGAGGCCGGGGGCTGCTGCTCGTACGGGAGATCACGCGGGAGGCCGGGGGATCCTGCGATGTCGAGCACACCGCGAGCGGCGGAAAGGTCATCTGGGCCGAGATGCCGCTCAGACCGTCGGCCGGGCCGCCGAACCAGCGCGGCGGCGGCACCCTGCCCCTGCCGGGACCGATGCCGCCGCCGACTCTGGTCACCAGCCGCCGGTCGGGCCCGTCAGCTCTCTGATGGCCGGGCGTGCCGCGTCCAGTACCGTCATGAACCACGCCGAGAAGGGCGCGGACGCGTGCCGCTCCGCCAGTTCCTCGGCGGAGACGAAGGCCGTCTCGCCGACCTCGTCCGGATCGGGGCGCAGGGTGGCCTGGACCATGCCGACGAAGAGATGGTTGTACTCCTGCTCCACCAGGCCCGAGTCCGGATCCGGGTGGTTGTAGCGGACCGTGCCCGCCTCCGCCAGCAGCGAGGGCGTGACCCCCAGCTCCTCGTAGGTGCGCCGGGCGGCCGCCGCGAAGGGGGCCTCACCGGGGTAGGGGTGTCCGCAGCAGGTGTTCGACCAGACTCCGGGGGAGTGGTACTTCCCGAGCGCGCGGCGCTGGATCAGCAGCCGTCCCTCCTCGTCGAAGAGGAACACGGAGAACGCCCGGTGCAGCTGCCCCGGCGCCTGGTGGGCCGCGAGCTTCTCCGCCGTGCCGATGGTGTTGCCGTGCTCGTCGACCAGTTCGAGCAGGATCGCTCGGGGTGCGCCGTTCGACGTGGTGTTCGGGGCGGTGGCTGGAGAGGTCGGCATAACCATCCTTCGCATTCGGTGCTCGGCCCTGAGGGGCCTGCCCAGTCTGCCGTACAAAAGCGGCTTGTCCTCACTTCGGCGGCTCGGGCATGTCCCCGCCGAGAGACCGGCACCGGACCGCGACCGGCATCCGTGGCAGACCCCGAAGGGTCTCGGACACCCCCGATCGTGCCCCACTGCGCACAGGGGAAATCCTCGGTGCGGGGCCGGACCCGAGGAGGCCGAACGCGGGATCCCCGGGGGCCAGGTCCGGTCAGTGACAGAGCTGGGCTTCGTGCTCCGCGTGGCCGACGGGTTCCAGCTGGAAGGTGCAGTGCTCGACGTCGAAGTGATCCCCGAGACACCCCTGAAGATCGTGCAGCATCTTCTCGTGCCCGGCCGATCTCAGGGTCTCCCGGCTCACCACCACATGCGCGGAGAGCACCGGCATCCCGGAGGTGATCGTCCAGGCGTGCAGATCGTGTACGTCCTCCACTCCGGGCAGTGCGACTATGTGCGCCCGGACCTCCTCCATGTCGACGTCCTTGGGGGCCGCCTCCAGCAGGACGTTCAACGTCTCGCGCAGCAGCTTCACCGTCCGCGGCACGATCATCAGGCCGATGACCAGGGACGCGATCGGGTCGGCCGCCTGCCAGCCGGTGGTGAGGATGACCGCGGCCGAGATGATGACGGCGACCGAGCCGAGCGCGTCGTTCAGCACCTCCAGATAGGCGCCGCGCACATTGAGGCTGTCCTTCTGGCCGCGCATCAGCAGGCTCAGGGAGATGATGTTGGCGACCAGGCCGATCAGGGCGAAGACGATCGTCAGCCCGCCCTTGGTCTCGGCCGGGGTGATGAACCGCTGTACGGCCTCGAACAGCACATAGCCGCCGACGCCCAGCAGCAGCAGACAGTTGGCGAGGGCCGCGAGTATCTCGGCCCGCGCGAGACCGAAGGTGCGGTTCGCGCTCGGCGGGCGGTTCGCGAAGTGGATGGCGAGGAGCGCCATCGCGAGACCGACGCCGTCCGTCGCCATGTGGGCGGCGTCCGCGACCAGGGCGAGCGAGCCGGTGACGATACCGCCGACGATCTCCAGGACCATCACGCTCAAGGTGATCGCCAGGGCGATCCGCAGCCGCCCCTTGTAGGCGGCGGCGGCGGTGCCGGTCGGCGGCGGGCCCCCGTGTGAGTGCCCGTGGCCGTGCCCGTGGTCGTGCCCAACCCCCATGACAGGTGCCTTCCGATCGTCGGAATCCGCTCTACCGAGACCTCAGTGAACTACGGGTGGGGGGTATAGGCAACACGGCACTGAACACCGTTGTCATATTGCCTGACCTGCGGAAACGAGTCGCAGGTCAGAAGCTTGGAGATCGCCCGCCCGGCGGAGGGCGCCCTGCCGTGCCGAAGCGCCGGAAGGCCACCGGACCGATGCTCGGAGCATCCGGGAAGGGGCTCGAAGCCGATCGGATGCGCGGAGCCATTCGGGTGGCCGGGGCATGGGGAGCCATACGGAAACGGTCCGGGCCGCCCGGACCGCCCGCGACCTCCGCCCGTCCGGCCCTCGTGTCGGCCCGGTCCGGCCGTGCCTGTTCGATCCTCGTGCCGGTCCGCCGGTCCGCCGGTCTGCCGGTCTGCCGGTCTGCCGGTCTGCGGGTCCGCCCGCCCGTCTGCCCGTCCGGCCCTCGTGCCGGCCCGTCCGGCCTCCGTACCGTCCATGAGACCGAGGGCTGCCGTCGGCGCGTCGGCCCGCGGAGCCGTTCGTCCGCGGGCTCGGGGAACGGATCCGCGCGGGAGCCCCGGACTCGTCCCCGGAACACCGGAGCCGGGGCCGGACGACGTCCGGCCCCGGCTCCGGGAACGCGATCACCGCCCGTGGGCCTCCGGGTGGCGCAGACGCCAGCCCTCCCACGCCGACTCGACCATCTCGCGCACCCCGCGCCGGGCCGTCCAGCCCAGCTCCTCGCCGATCAGCTCGACCGAGGCGACGGCCTTCGCGGCGTCGCCGGGGCGGCGCGGCTCGATCACCGGCTCGCCGTCGTACCCCGTGACCTCACTCACCAGATCGGCGAGTTCCCGCACCGAGACCCCCGTACCCCGGCCGATGTTGACCGTGAGGTCCCCCGCGTCCCGCTGCCCGGCCAGCCTGCGGGCGACGGTGAGATGGGCGTCGGCGAGATCCGCGACATGGATGTAGTCGCGCACACAGGTCCCGTCCGGGGTCGGATAGTCGTCGCCGAAGATCCGCGGGGCCTCACCGCGCGTGATCCGGTCGAAGAACATCGGGATGATGTTGAAAACCCCGGTGTCCGACAGTTCGGGACGGGCCGTGCCCGCCACGTTGAAGTAACGCAGACAGGCCGTCGAGATGGAGTGCGCCCGACCCGCCGCCCGTACCAGCCACTCCCCGGTCAGTTTGGTCTCGCCGTACGGATTGATCGGCACACAGGGGGCCGATTCGGGGATCGTCTCCAGATCCGGAACCCCGTACACCGCCGCCGACGACGAGAAGAGGAATCGCTCCACACCGGCCTTGACGACCGCCTCCAGCAGCACGGTCAGCCCGTGCACATTCTCCCGGTAGTAGTGCAGCGGCTGCTCGACCGACTGCCCGACCTGCTTCTTCGCCGCGAGATGGACCACACCCGTGACGCCGTGCTCCGCGAAAGTGCGGTCCAGCACATCGCGGTCCAAGACCGTCCCCCGTACAAGCGGAACATCCTGGGGAAGCCGTTCGACGACCCCCGACGAGATGTCGTCGAGGACGACGACCCTCTCACCCGCCTCTGTCATGGCCCGCGCCACGTGCGCGCCGATGTACCCCGCTCCACCTGTGATCAGCCAAGTCATGACCGCCAGCCTAGGGTCACCGGGCGCGGTTTGTGGGCCGAGCCTCTCATCAAGGATGATGATCTCCGGCGGGCCCTTCCGGGGGCTCCGCCGTGTCGAGCGGGGCGGAACAGCCAGTGAACTCCCGCCTGAACACATCCGATAGCCTCTGCCGACGAGCCGCCGCCCGTGCACCGGGCCGAGCCGTCGCGCATCCGCACCCTCGGTTCCAAGGAGTGAGTCCGTCTGTCGACCGCCATCCTCACCGGTCCGCCCGTGCCCGGATCGTCGCTTGAGGGCGATCTGCGGTCCCTGGGCTTCGACGTACGGGTCTCAGCCGGCCCGGACGAGACCTCCGCGCTGCTCGCCGCCGTGCCGGCCGCCGATCGCGTCGCCGTCGTCGACGCGCGCTTCGTCGGACATGTCCACTCCCTGCGCCTGGCGCTGACAGACCCCCGTTTCCCCGTCGCCGCGATCCCCGGCGCGCTCACCGCGCGGCCCGAAGCGCGGGCGGCGCTGGCGCGAACCCTGCCCCACGCCGCGGCAGGAGTCCGGCCGGAAAGCACCCCCCTGGCCGCCGGCGCGCCCTCCGCGGCGGCGGTGGGCGTCGCCGAAGAGGGCGCGGTCCAAACCCCCCGGCGCTCCCGCACCTCCCTGCCGGACGCGCTCGCCGACGCGCTCGACGCCGAAGGCCGGCAGGTGCACCGCCCCGAGCTGGGATCCCTCGTCGCCACCGTGCCCGACGACCCCCAGGCCCGAAACGAGGCCCGGCAGGCCGTCGCGGCCGTCGACGAGGAGGCCGTACGGCTGCGGTCCGCCGTGAAGGCCCGCGACGGCTTCTTCACCACGTACTGCATCAGCCCCTACTCGCGCTACCTCGCCCGCTGGTGCGCGCGGCGCGGCCTCACCCCGAACCAGGTCACCACCGCGTCCCTGGTCACCGCGCTGATCGCCGCCGCGGCGGCGGCCACCGGCACCCGCGGCGGATTCATCGCCGCCGGAGCGCTCCTGCTCTTCTCCTTCGTCCTGGACTGCACCGACGGGCAGCTGGCCCGTTACTCCCTCCAGTACTCGACGATGGGCGCCTGGCTCGACGCCACCTTCGACCGCGCCAAGGAGTACGCCTACTACGCGGGCCTCGCACTCGGAGCCGCCCGCGGAGGCGACGACGTCTGGGCCCTGGCGCTGGGCGCGATGGTCCTCCAGACCTGCCGCCATGTCGTGGACTTCTCCTTCAACGAGGCCAACCACGACGCCGTCTCCAACACCAGCCCCACCGCCGCGCTCTCCGACCGGCTCGACGGAGTCGGCTGGACGGTCTGGGTCCGGCGCATGATCGTGCTCCCGATCGGCGAGCGCTGGGCGATGATCGCCGTGCTCACCGCCGTCGCCACCCCCCGGATCGTCTTCTACGCGCTCCTCATCGGCTGCTCGTTCGCCGCCTGCTACACCACCGCCGGACGGCTGCTCCGCTCCCTGACCCGCAAGGCCCGCCGGACCGACCGGGCGGCCCGTGCGCTGGCCGACCTCGCCGACTCCGGCCCGCTCGCCGAGACCGTCGCCCGCGCGGCCCGCGGCCCGGCCCGGAGACTGCCCGCGACGGCCGCGCCCCTGCTCGCCCTCCTCGGCGGCGCGGCCCTGGTCACCGCCGCCGCGTTCGGCGACTACGGCTCGTACGCGCCCGTCGTCGCGGCCCTCGTCTACGTCGTCACCTCGGGCCTCGCCGTCTCCCGCCCCCTGAAGGGCGCCCTGGACTGGCTCGTCCCGCCGGTGTTCCGGGCGGCCGAGTACGGCACGGTCCTGGCGCTCGCCGTCCGCGCCGATGTGAACGGTGCCCTGCCCGCGGCCTTCGGCCTGGTGGCGGCCGTCGCCTACCATCACTACGACACGGTGTACCGCATTCGCGGCGGCACGGGCGCGCCGCCGCGCTGGCTGGTGCGTGCCACCGGGGGGCAGGAGGGCCGGATCCTGGCGGTCACGCTGCTGGCCGCCCTGGTCGCCCCCACCGACTTCACCATCGCGCTGACGGCGATCGCGGTCGCCGTCGCCCTGGTTGTGCTGGTGGAGAGCATCCGCTTCTGGGTGTCCTCCGCCGCGCCAGCCGTCCATGACGAAGGAGAACCCGCATGATCGGCCTCGTACTGGCAGCCGGTGCCGGACGGCGTCTTCGCCCCTACACCGACACGCTTCCGAAGGCCCTCGTGCCGGTCGACGGAGAACGCACCGTCCTCGACCTCACTCTCGGCAACTTCGCCGAGATCGGCCTCACCGAGGCCGCCGTCGTCGTCGGCTACCGCAAGGAGGCCGTGTACGAGCGCCAGGCGGCCCTGGAGGCCCGGTACGGTCTCAAGCTCACCCTCGTCGACAACGACAAGGCCGAGGAGTGGAACAACGCGTACTCCCTGTGGTGCGCCCGTGACGTGCTCAAGCAGGGCGTCATCCTCGCCAACGGCGACACCGTCCACCCCGTCTCCGTCGAGCGGACCCTGCTCGACGCCCGCGGCGACGGCCGGAAGATCATCCTCGCCCTCGACACGGTGAAGAACCTCGCCGACGAGGAGATGAAGGTGATCACCGAGGACGGCAGGGGCGTCCGCCGCATCACCAAGCTGATGGACCCCGCCACCGCGACCGGCGAGTACATCGGCGTCACCCTGATCGAGCCCGAGGCCGCCGTCGAACTGGCCGACGCGCTGAAGACGACCTTCGAGCGCGACCCCGACCTCTACTACGAGGACGGCTACCAGGAGCTGGTGAACCGCGGCTTCACCGTGGACGTCGCCCCTATCGGGGACGTCACCTGGGTGGAGATCGACAACCACGACGACCTCGCGAAGGGCCGTGAGATCGCGTGCCAGTACTGACCCGGCTCATCCCGTCGCCGGTCGTCGTCGACATCAGGCCGGGCGCGCTGGACGATCTGGCGGCCATCCTCGCCGACCAGCGCATCTCGACCTCCGGCAAGCTCGCCGTCGCCATCAGCGGCGGCTCCGGACGGGCGCTGCGCGACAGGCTCTGCCCGGCCCTGCCCGGCGCGGACTGGTACGAGGTCGACGGCGGCACGATCGACGCGGCCGTCGCGCTCGCCGACTCCATCAAGGGCAAGCGGTACGACGCCGTCGTCGGTCTCGGCGGCGGCAAGATCCTCGACGTGGCGAAGTACGCGGCGGCCCGTGTCGGACTGCCGATGGTGTCCGTCGCCACCAACCTGGCCCACGACGGCATCTGCTCCCCGGTCGCCACGCTCGACAACGACAACGGCCGAGGCTCGTACGGGCTCCCGATGCCGATCGCCATGGTCATCGACCTCGCGGTGATCCGTGACGCCCCGCCCCGGTTCATCCGCTCCGGGATCGGCGACACGATCTCCAACCTTTCGGCGATCGCGGACTGGGAACTCTCCCACCGCGTCAACGGCGAACCCGTCGACGGACTCGCCGCCGCCATGGCCCGCACGGCGGGGGAGTCCGTACTGCGCCACCCCGCGGGAGTCGGCGACGACGCGTTCCTCACCGTCCTCGCCGAGGCCCTCGTCCTCACCGGCATCGCGATGTCGATCAGCGGGGACACCAGACCGTCGTCGGGCGCATGCCACGAGATCAGCCACGCCTTCGACCTGCTGTACCCGCAGCGCGCCGCCAGCCACGGCGAACAGGTCGGCCTCGGCGCGGCCTTCGCCATGCATCTGCGCGGAGCCCCCGAACAGTCGGGGCTCTTCGCCGACACGCTGCGCCGGCACGGACTGCCCGTGCTGCCCGATGAAATCGGCTTCACCGCTGACGAGTTCGTCCGGGCGGTCGAGTACGCGCCGCAGACCCGGCCCGGCCGCTTCACCATTCTCGAGCACCTTGACCTCACCACCGATCAGATCAGGGACGCGTACGCCGACTATGCCAAGACCATCCGTAGCTGAACTCCGCCCGGTCGTTCACCCGGAGGGAGTGAAGGACCGGAGAAGCGGCGAGCACTGGGCCGGCCGCCTGTACATGCGAGAGATCTCGCTGCGCGTCGACCCGTACCTGGTGAACACCAGGATCACGCCCAACCAGCTGACCTATCTCATGGTCGTGGTGGGCGTGCTGGGCGGCGCGGCACTGCTGATTCCGGGGCTGACCGGCGCGATCCTCGCGGTCGTGCTGTTCCAGGTCTATCTGCTGCTCGACTGCGTGGACGGCGAGGTCGCCCGCTGGCGGAAGCAGACCTCGATCACCGGCGTCTATCTCGACCGGATCGGCCACTACCTCTGCGAGGCCGCCCTCCTCGTCGGCTTCGGCGTCCGCGGCGCGGACGTCTTCGGCGCCGGACGTCCCGAGTGGCTGTGGGCGTTCCTCGGTACGGTCGCCGCCCTCGGCGCGATCCTGATCAAGGCCGAGACCGACCTCGTCGACGTGGCCCGCCAGCGCAGCGGGCTGCCCGCCGTCAAGGACGAGGCGTCCGTGCCCCGGTCCTCGGGACTGGCGCTCGCCCGCCGGGCCGCCGCCGCTCTCAAGTTCCACCGGCTCGTCGGCGGCATCGAGGCCAGCCTGTTCATCCTGGCCGCCGCCATCCTCGACGCGATCCAGGGCGACCTGTTCTTCACCCGCCTCGGCATCGCGATCCTCGCCGGGATCGCCGTCGTCCAGACGCTGCTGCACCTGGTGTCCATCCTCGCCTCCAGCAGGCTCAAGTGACGGCCGGCCTCAAGCTCGGCGCGGTCGTCATCACCATGGGCGACCGCCCCGACGATCTGCGCGCACTGCTGGATTCGGTCGCTCAGCAGGACGGCGACCCGATCGAGGTCGTCGTCGTCGGCAACGGCGCGCCCGTCACCGGGGTGCCGGAGGGCGTACGGACCGTCGATCTGCCGGAGAACCTCGGCATCCCCGGCGGGCGGAACGTCGGCATCGAGGCGTTCGGTCCCGGCGGCGGCGAGGTCGACGCGCTGCTCTTCCTCGACGACGACGGGCTCCTTCCCCGCACCGACACGGCCGAACTGGTGCGCGAGGCGTTCACCTCCGATCCGCGTCTGGGCATCGTCAGCTTCCGGATCGCGGACCCGGTGACCGGGGTCACCCAGCGCCGTCATGTGCCCCGGCTCCGCGCCTCCGACCCGATGCGCTCCTCGCGGGTGACGACCTTCCTCGGCGGCGCCAACGCCGTACGCACCAAGGTCCTCAGCGAGGTCGGGGGACTGCCCGACGCCTTCTTCTACGCCCATGAGGAGACGGACCTCGCCTGGCGGGCGCTGGACGCGGGCTGGATGATCGACTACCGCTCGGACATGGTGCTGTTCCACCCGACGACACCGCCGTCCCGGCACGCGCTCTACCACCGCCTGGTGGCCCGCAACCGGGTCTGGCTGGCGCGCCGCAACCTGCCCGCGCCGCTGGTGCCGCTCTATCTCGGCGTCTGGCTGCTCCTCACACTCGCCCGGCGTCCCTCCGCGCCCGCGCTGAAGGCATGGCTGGGAGGATTCCGGGAGGGCTGGCGGACCCCCTGCGGTCCGCGCCGCCCCATGAAGTGGCGTACTGTGTGGCGGCTCACCAGACTGGGCCGCCCTCCTGTGATCTGACAAGCTTGGGCCCTGAGAGCTTCTGGCGTACACCGGGTATCCGGCGAAGCCCGTAGCCGCGCCCCAACCGCCGCGCATCTCGAAGACGAAAGTTTCCACTTGTGAGTGACACAACCCAAGACGGTGCGGTCTCGACGACCGCACGGCCGTCCGCCGACGACGGACTGTCCCCGGCACAGCTGGCCGCGAAGTACGGTCTGGCGGTCAGCGGCGCCAGGCCGGGGCTGGTCCAGTACGTCAGGCAGCTGTGGGGCAGGCGCCACTTCATCCTGGCGTTCTCGCAGGCCAAGCTGACGGCCCAGTACAGCCAGGCGAAACTCGGCCAGCTGTGGCAGGTGGTCACCCCCCTGCTCAACGCCGCCGTGTACTACCTGATCTTCGGGCTGATCCTGAACTCGGGAAGGGGCATGAGCAAGGACACGTTCATCCCCTTCCTCGTGACCGGCGTCTTCGTCTTCACCTTCACCCAGAGCTCGGTGATGGCCGGCGTCCGTTCCATCTCCGGCAACATCGGGCTGGTGCGCGCCCTGCACTTCCCGCGCGCCTCGCTGCCCATCTCCCTGGCGCTCCAGCAGCTCCAGCAGCTGCTGTTCTCCATGGTCGTCCTGGTGATCATCGCGGTCTCCTTCGGCAGCTACCCGTCGCTCGCCTGGCTGCTGATCCCGCCCGCGCTCGCCCTGCAGTTCGGCTTCAACACCGGCCTCGCGCTGATCATGGCGCGACTGGGCAGCAAGACCCCCGACCTCGCGCAGCTGATGCCGTTCATCATGCGGACCTGGATGTACGCGTCCGGCGTGATGTTCTCCATCCCGGTGATGCTGGAGGGCAAACCGGCGTGGATCGCCGATCTGCTCCAGTGGAACCCGGCGGCGATCTACATGGACCTGATCCGCTTCGCGCTGATCGACGGTTACGGCTCCGAGAACCTGCCCCCGCACGTCTGGGCGTTCGCCCTGGGCTGGGCGATCCTGTTCGGCGTTCTGGGCTTCGTGTACTTCTGGAAGGCTGAGGAGCGGTACGGGCGTGGCTGAGGACATCAATCCCGGACGGACCCCCACCGTCATCGCCGACGATGTGCACATCGTCTACCGAGTGCGCGGCGCGGCCGGCGGCAAGGGCAGCGCCACCGCGGCGCTCAGCCGGATCCTCAAGCGGCGCCGGGGCAAGGAGGACGAGCGCGGTGTCCGTACGGTGCACGCCGTGCGCGGCGTCAGCTTCACCGCGTACCGCGGCGAGGCGATCGGCCTGATCGGCACCAACGGCTCCGGCAAGTCGACACTGCTGCGTGCCATAGCCGGGCTGCTCCCCACCGAGAAGGGCAAGGTGTACACGGACGGTCAGCCGTCGTTGCTCGGTGTGAACGCCGCGCTGATGGGCGATCTGACCGGTGAACGCAATGTCATCCTCGGCGGCCTGGCGATGGGCATGTCACGCGAGGAGATCCGCGAGCGGTATCAGGGCATCGTCGACTTCTCCGGCATCAACGAGAAGGGCGACTTCATCACCCTGCCGATGCGCACCTACTCCTCGGGCATGGGCGCACGGCTCAGATTCGCCATCGCGGCCGCCAAGGATCACGATGTCCTGATGATCGACGAGGCGCTGGCCACCGGTGACCGCAAGTTCCAGCGCCGCTCCGAGCAGCGCATCCGCGAACTGCGCAAGGAGGCGGGCACGGTCTTCCTGGTCAGTCACAGCATGGGCTCCATCAAGGAGACCTGCGACCGCGTCCTCTGGCTGGAGAAGGGCGTCCTGCAGATGGACGGCCCCACCGACCAGGTCATCAAGGCGTACGAGGAAGAGTCGCGCAAGTAACACAGCGACCGGCACGCAGTGACGATCGGGGTCCGAGAGCGATCCGGCCCCGATCAAGGCCCCCGCCGTGGCATCCGGACGGGGGCCTCGCCGCGTCCTGCTGGACGAGGGCGTGATGACCGGGCGACGGGCCCGGGGCGTCGAACCGACGTCAAGACCCGCCCCTGGAGGGAATGTTGACCACCGATGCGATGTTCTTGTAATGACCGGAACACCCTGACGTATCAGCGGGCGTTGTACAACGTAAGCTGTAGCGGTGCCGAATCGCGGCATGTGGGGCGATATCCCCATGGGCGGGCGTCCGCCCGGTCGGGAGGCCGGTCCCCGTGCAGTCGGGAACACCGGCGGCGTGTCCGAAATAGGATGGATTGGATCGGCAGTGTAGAACGGGAGATGTGACGGCAATGATCGAAAATCTCCAGCTCCGCGAGGCTTTTGCCGTCCCCGTGCCAGGCGGACCCGCATGACCGGCATCCGACAGCAGCGCGCGTCGTCCCCGGCGGATCCCGCGCGCGCCACCCTCGGCAAAGCGGCGCACGAGAACTTCCCCGTGGCGCCCTTCTTCCTGCCGCGTGCCTGGCGAGACGATCTGATGGCCCTGTACGGGTACGCGCGCCTCGTCGACGACATCGGCGACGGCGATCTGGCGCCCGGCGGCGCGGACGCCCGCTATCTCGGCGTCGATCCGCTGCTTCCCACGGATCCAGCGGCCCAAGCGGACCCGGCCAACCCGGCCAACGCGGCCGCCCCGGCCGACCGGCTCGCTCTGCTCGATGCCTTCGAGGCCGATCTGCGCCGTGTGTTCGACGCCTCCGGCGACGGGCCGCCGCGGCACCCGCTGCTGCGCGCGCTCGGACCGACGGTGCGCCGCCGCGCGCTCACCCCCGGCCCCTTCCTCGGCCTGATCGAGGCGAACCGCCAGGACCAGCTGGTGCGGCGCTACGAGACTTACGGAGAACTCGCCGCCTACTGCGAGCTGTCCGCCAACCCCGTGGGACAGTTGGTGCTCCAGGTCACCGGGACCGCCACTCCCGAGCGACTGCGCCGCTCCGACGCCGTGTGCACCGCGCTCCAGATCATCGAGCATCTCCAGGACGTGACCGAGGATCTCGCCCGCGACCGTATCTATCTGCCCGCCGAGGACATGCGCCGATTCCACGTCACCGAGGCCGATCTGTCGGCCCCGACCGCGGGCGCGTCCGTACGCGCCCTGATCGCCTTCCAGGCAGAACGCGCCCGCCTGCTGCTGGACGAGGGCACACCGCTGGTGGGCAGCGTCCACGGCAGACTGCGGCTCCTGCTCGCCGGTTTCGTCGGCGGCGGGCGGGCCGCCCTCGCCGCGATCACCGCCGCCGGACACGACGTACTGCCCGGACCACCCAAACCTGCCAAGGCGATCCTGCTGCGGGAAGCCGCGGCCGTCTTGCGAAAAGCGCGTAGAGAGGTGTGAGCCGGACGATGGAGGGACCGAGCAACGTATCGGCGCCGGTGCAGGCCGCGTACAGCTACTGCGAGGCCGTCACCGGCCGGCAGGCCCGTAACTTCGCCTACGGCATCCGGCTGCTGCCCACCGAGAAGCGGCAGGCCATGTCCGCGCTGTACGCGTTCTCCCGCCGGGTCGACGACATCGGCGACGGCACGCTCACCGCGGACGCCAAGCGCGGACGGCTGGAAGCGACCCGCGAACTGCTGGAGCGCGTCCGCGGGGGCGCCGTCGCCGAGGACGACACCGACCCCGTCGCCGTGGCACTCGCCGACGCGGCACACCGCTTCCCGATCCCGCTCGACGGACTCGACGAACTCATCGACGGCGTCCTGATGGACGTCCGCGGCGAGACCTACGAGACCTGGGACGACCTCAAGGCGTACTGCCGGTGCGTCGCGGGCGCGATCGGGCGGCTCTCGCTCGGCGTGTTCGGCACCCACGACGGAGCCGGCGGCACCGAACGCGCCGCCGAGTACGCCGACACCCTCGGCCTCGCCCTGCAACTCACCAACATTCTCAGGGACGTTCGTGAGGACGCGGCCAACGGGCGCACCTATCTGCCCGCCGACGACCTCGCCAAGTTCGGCTGCTCCGAGGGCTTCCACACCACGACCCCGCCGCGCGGCTCCGACTTCGCCGGGCTCGTCCACTTCGAAGTGCGGCGCGCCCGCGCCCTCTTCGCCGAGGGATACCGGCTGCTGCCCATGCTCGACCGCCGCAGCGGAGCGTGCGTCGCCGCCATGGCCGGCATCTACCGACGGCTGCTCGACCGCATCGAACGCGACCCCGAGGCGGTGCTGCGCGGCCGGGTCTCCCTGCCCGGCAGGGAGAAGGCGTACGTCGCGGTCCGCGGTCTCTCCGGTCTCGACGCCCGGCACATCACCCGGCAGACACTCAGGGGGCGTGCCTGATGACCCGAGCGCACACCGTGCGACCGATGCACCATCCGTACACAAATGACGGGCGCGCAACCGTTCGTCCTGACACGGCGTCCCAGAACCCGACGGCCCGAGGGGAGGTCGCATGACGGACGACGGTATGCGGTCCAGGCACGCGGTCGTGGTCGGCGGCGGCCTCGCCGGCGTCACCACGGCACTCCAGCTCGCCGACGCCGGAGTCGGCGTCACGCTCGTCGAAGGCCGCCCGCGACTGGGCGGCCTCGCCTTCTCCTTCCAGCGCGGCGGCCTCACCGTCGACAACGGCCAGCACGTGTATCTGCGCTGCTGCACCGCCTACCGGTGGTTCCTGGAGCGGATCGGCGGGGCGCACCTCGCCCCGGTGCAGGACCGGCTGGACGTTCCCGTACTCGATGTCGCCCGGCCCGGCCGGGCCCGCCTCGGGCGGCTCCGTCGCACGGCCCTGCCCGTACCCCTCCATCTCGCCGCCAGCCTCGCCGGCTATCCGCATCTCTCCCTCGCCGAGCGCGCGTCCGTGGGGCGCGCCGCCCTCGCGCTCGGCGGACTGGACCCCGCCGATCCGGCACTCGACGGCATCGACTTCGCGACCTGGCTCGGCCGCCACGGCCAGTCGGGACGCGCCATCGAGGCCCTCTGGGACCTCGTCGGCGTGGCGACCCTGAACGCCACCGCGCCCAACGCGTCCACGGGGCTCGCCGCCATGGTCTTCAAGACCGGGCTGCTCTCCTCCCCGGGAGCCGCGGACATCGGCTGGGCCCGTGTTCCGCTCGGCGAACTCCACGACACCCTCGCCCGGAAGGCCCTCGACTCCGCGGGCGTGCGGATCGAGGTCTCCTCCCGCGTACGGACCGTCTCCCGCGCGGAGCACGGAGACTGGCACGTCGAGACGGACCGCGAACTGCTCCGGGCGGACACCGTCGTCCTCGCCACCGCCCAGCGGGAGACCCACTCCCTCCTGCCGGAAGGAGCGCTCGACGCTCCCGACCGGCTCCTGGAGATCGGCACCGCCCCGATCCTCAACATGCACGTCGTCCTCGACCGCAAGGTGCTGCGCCGGCCCTTCTTCGCCGCGCTCGGCTCCCCGGTCCAGTGGGTCTTCGACCGTACGGAGGCGTCCGGGCTCAAGGACGGCCAGTATCTGGCCCTCTCCCAGTCCGCCGCCCAGCAGGAGATCGACGCACCCGTCGCCGAACTGCGCGAGCGGTATCTGCCCGAGCTGGAGCGGCTGTTGCCTCCTGTCCGCGACGCCCGGGTACGCGACTTCTTCGTCACCCGCGAGCGCACGGCCACCTTCGCGCCCGCTCCGGGCGTCGGCAGGCTGCGTCCCGGCGCGCGCACCCGCGCGCCCGGCCTGTATCTCGCCGGCGCATGGACCGCCACCGGCTGGCCCGCCACCATGGAGGGCGCCGTACGCAGCGGCTTCACCGCCGCGGGCGCCGCGCTCTCCGCCCTCGGACGCCCCCATGAACATCCGCTCAAGGAGGCGGCGTGAGCCTCAGTACCGGAGTAACCGGAGCAATCGGAGCAATCGAAAAAATGGGAGAGACCGTGCCGACTGTGCCTTCGGCGAAACCGGCAGACGACATCGCCAACAGCGTGGACATCACCGCGCTGCTGGAGCGCGGGCGGACCCTGTCGACACCGGTGCTCCGTGCCGCCGTCGACCGCCTCGCTCCTCCCATGAACACCGTCGCCGCCTACCATTTCGGCTGGATCGACGCCGAGGGCCGGCCCGCCGACGGCGACGGCGGCAAGGCCGTGCGCCCCGCGCTCGCGCTGCTGTCCGCCGAGGCGGCGGGAGCCGGTCCCGAGGCCGGGATCCCCGGCGCGGTCGCGGTGGAACTGGTCCACAACTTCTCGCTTCTGCACGACGATCTGATGGACGGCGACGAGCAGCGCCGCCACCGCGACACCGTCTGGAAGGTCCACGGCCCCGCCCAGGCGATTCTCGTCGGCGACGCGCTCTTCGCGCTGGCCAGCGAAGTCCTGCTGGAACTGGGCACCGTGGAGGCCGGGCGCGCCACGCGGAGGCTGACCACGGCGAGCCGCAAGCTCATCGACGGCCAGGCCCAGGACATCGCCTACGAGCACCGTGAGCGGGTCACCGTCGAGGAGTGCCTGGAGATGGAGGGCAACAAGACCGGCGCACTGCTGGCCTGTGCCGTCTCCATCGGCGCGGTCCTCGGCGGAGCCGACGACCGCGTGGCCGACACGCTGGAGAAGTACGGCTACCACCTCGGGCTCGCCTTCCAGGCCGTGGACGATCTCCTCGGCATCTGGGGCGACCCCGGGGCCACCGGCAAGCAGACCTGGAGCGATCTGCGTCAGCGCAAGAAGTCCCTTCCGGTCGTCGCCGCGCTCGCCGCGGGCGGACCGGCCTCCCGACGCCTCGGGGAACTGCTCGCCGCCGACGCGAAGAGCACCGACTTCGACAGTTTCTCCGAGGAGGAGTTCGCCGCGAGGGCGGCACTCATCGAACAGGCGGGCGGCCGGGAGTGGACCTCCCAGGAGGCCCGCCGTCAGCACACCATCGCCGTCGATGCCCTGAACGGCATCGATATGCCGGAGCGGGTCCGGGCGCAGCTGGTCGCGCTCGCCGATTTCGTCGTCGTACGGAAGAGATGACCCTCCCCGGAAGTTCCCCTGCCCGTCCCGCCGCCGACAGCGGGACCCCTATGGAAGAGATGATCGCTATCGCGTCCTCGATACGCATCGCAGTCGCCGACTGGTGACCGGATAACCGTTTCACCAGTCGACGGAGACCCCAGCACAGCAGAGCACGTCCACCTGCACCAAAGGGGAAGCCATGACAGCGACGACCGACGGAAGCAGCGGGCCCGTCAGGGCCCGCACCGCCGCGGCCAGTGAGACAACATTCATCCAACCGACACCGAGAAGCACCTCCGCGAGCGATCCACCGGCGATCGCGCGGCGGGCCGCGGAACGCTCCGTGGAGTATCTGCTCGCCAGACAGGACGCCCAGGGCTGGTGGAAGGGCGACCTCGAGACCAATGTGACGATGGACGCCGAGGATCTGCTGCTCCGCCAGTTCCTCGGCATCAGCGACCCCCGTACCACCGACGCCGCGGCCCGCTTCATCAGGGGCGAGCAGAGCGACGACGGCCCCTGGGCCACCTTCTACGACGGACCGGGCGACCTCTCCGCGACGGTCGAGGCGTATGTCGCCCTCCGGCTGGCCGGCGACCGCCCCGACGATCCGCATATGGTCCGGGCCTCCGCCTGGGTCAGGGAGCGGGGCGGTATCGCGGCGAGCCGGGTCTTCACCAGGATCTGGCTCGCGCTCTTCGGCTGGTGGAAGTGGGACGACCTCCCCGAACTCCCGCCCGAGATGATCTTCCTGCCCAAGTGGTTCCCGCTGAACATCTACGACTTCGGCTGCTGGGCCAGGCAGACCATCGTGCCGCTCACCGTCGTCTCCGCGAAGCGGCCCGTACGACCCGCGCCGTTCACCCTGGACGAACTGCACACCGACCCCCGCAACCCGAACCCGCCCCGGCCGACCGCGCCCGCCGCCAGCTGGGACGGCTTCTTCCAGCGCGCGGACAAGGCGCTCCACCTCTACCACCGCGTCGCACCGCGCAAGGTGCGCGAGGCCGCGATGAACTCGGCCGCGCGCTGGATCGTCGAGCGCCAGGAGAACGACGGCTGCTGGGGTGGCATCCAGCCGCCCGCCGTGTACTCGATCATCGCGCTGCACCTGCTCGGCTACGACCTCGATCACCCCGTGATGCGGGCCGGTCTGGAGTCCCTGGACCGGTTCGCGGTCTGGCGCGACGACGGTCCGGCCGGCACCCCCGTCCGGATGATCGAGGCATGCCAGTCACCCGTCTGGGACACCTGTCTCACCACCATCGCGCTCGCCGACGCGGGCCTCCCCGCCGACCATCCGGCGCTGGTCAGGGCCGCCGACTGGATGCTCGGGGAGGAGATCGTACGACCCGGCGACTGGGCCGTGCGCAGGCCCCGTCTCGCCCCCGGCGGCTGGGCGTTCGAGTTCCACAACGACAACTACCCCGACATCGACGACACCGCCGAGGTCATCCTCGCCCTGCGCAGGGTCAGGCACCCCGATCCGTCGCGTGTGGACGCCGCCGTCGCACGGGCCGGACGCTGGACGCTGGGCATGCAGTCCGGGAACGGGGCCTGGGCCGCCTTCGACGCCGACAACACCAGCAAGTTCCCCAACCGGCTGCCGTTCTGCGACTTCGGCAAGGTCGTGGACCCGCCGTCGTCGGATGTCACCGCGCACGTCGTCGAGATGCTCGCCCACGAGGGCCGGGCCCATCACGTCGGCACCCGGCGCGGCATCGAGTGGCTGCTCGCCGAACAGGAGCCGAACGGCGCCTGGTTCGGACGCTGGGGCGTCAACTACATCTACGGCACGGGCTCGGTGCTCCCCGCCCTGACCGCCGCGGGGATCCCCGCCACCCACCCCGCGATCCGCCGCGCGGTCCGCTGGCTCGAATCCGTGCAGAACGCGGACGGCGGCTGGGGCGAGGATCTGCGCTCGTACGACCAGGACGACTGGATCGGGCACGGCGCGTCCACCGCGTCGCAGACCGGCTGGGCCCTGATCGCCCTGCTCGCGGCGGGGGAGCGGGAGAACAAGGCGGTCGAGCGAGGCGTCGCCTGGCTGGCCGAGACCCAGCGCGCGGACGGCTCCTGGGACGAGCCCTACTTCACCGGGACCGGCTTCCCCTGGGACTTCTCCATCAACTACCACCTCTACCGACAGGTCTTCCCCCTCACCGCGCTCGGCCGCTACGTGTACGGGGAACCCTCCATCGGCCGCAGCGGCAAGGGGAGCTGATGGACGCCTCCTCGGGGCCTCCGGTCCCCACCGCACCGCTCCTGATCGCCTGTGCGCTCGGCATCGAGAAGCTGGCCCTGCGCGGCGGCGACCGGAGCGCGGCGCACGGCCCCGTGACCGTGCTTCGCACCGGCATGGGCCCGCGGAACGCGGAGCGCGCCGTACGGGATGCGCTGCGGGGCGAACCGTTGCGCCACGCGACGGTCGTCGCGTCGGGCTTCTGCGCCGGACTCGCACCCGGCATGCACCCGGGCGATCTGGTGATCGCCGGGGAGACCCGGCTGGGCGGCGGATCCACCCGCTGCACGGACACGGAACTGCTGGCCGAAGCCGTCTCACGGGCCGTGCCCGGCCGTACCGTGCACACCGGTCCGCTGACCGGCTCGGACCATGTCGTCCGCGGCCCCGAGCGGGCCGAACTGCGCGCCACCGGGGCGATCGCGGTCGACATGGAATCCGCCGTCACCCTCCGCTGCGCGCTGGAGACCGGACCCCGTCCGGTTGCGGCCGTACGGGTGGTCGTGGACGCTCCAGAGCATGAACTGGTCCGTATCGGCACGGTGCGCGGTGGAATATCGGCTTTCCGCGTTCTTCGTGCCGTACTTCCCGCTTTCCATGAATGGCACCGTTCTTTGCTGCTCCCCAGGAGGTGAGCTAGATGGCCATGCCGCTCCGTCAGACCATCCGGGTCGGGACCTACCTCTTCGAACAGAAGCTGCGCAGGCGCGAGAAATTCCCGCTCATCGTCGAGCTGGAACCCCTCTACGCCTGCAATCTCGCATGCGAGGGCTGCGGGAAGATCCAGCACCCGGCCGGGGTGCTGAAGCAGCGGATGCCGGTCGCACAAGCCGTCGGGGCGGTGCTGGAGTCCGGTGCCCCGATGGTCTCCATCGCCGGCGGCGAGCCGCTGATGCACCCTCAGATCGACGAAATCGTCAGGCAGTTGGTGGCCAGGAAGAAATACGTCTTCCTCTGCACCAACGCCGTGCTGCTCCGCAAGAAGATCGAGAAATTCACCCCCTCCCCGTACTTCGCCTTCGCCGTGCACATCGACGGACTGCGGGAGCGGCACGACGAGTCGGTCGCCAAGGAGGGCGTGTTCGACGAGGCCGTGGCGGCGATCAAGGAGGCCAAGAGCCGTGGCTTCCGGGTCACCACCAACTCGACCTTCTTCAACACGGACACCCCGCAGACCGTCATCGAGGTGCTGAACTACCTCAACGACGACCTCAAGGTGGACGAGATGATGATCTCGCCCGCGTACGCCTATGAGAAGGCGCCCGACCAGGAGCACTTCCTCGGCGTGGAACAGACCCGTGAACTGTTCAAGAAGTCCTTCGCCGGAGGCAACCGGCGACGCTGGCGGCTCAACCACTCCCCGCTCTTCCTCGACTTCCTGGAGGGCAAGGCGGACTTCCCCTGCACCGCGTGGGCGATCCCGAACTACTCCCTGTTCGGATGGCAGCGCCCCTGCTATCTGATGAGCGACGGATACGTGCCCACCTACCGTGAGCTCATCGAGAAGACGGACTGGAGCAAGTACGGCCGCGGCAAGGACCCGCGCTGCGCCAACTGCATGGCGCACTGCGGCTACGAGCCCACCGCCGTCCTCGCCACGATGGGATCTCTCAAGGAGTCCATCAGGGCGGCCCGTGAGACCGTCTCAGGAAACCGAGGGTGACGTGATGGGGGTCGGAGAGCCGGTTTCACTGGGTCTCCCCGTGCCGCCGCCCCGGCCGCTCGCGATGCGCCGCCCCTCGCGGCGCATCCAGGTCGGGTCGGTGGCTGTGGGTGGGGATGCGCCGGTGTCGGTGCAGTCGATGACGACGACGCGTACGTCCGATGTGGGGGCGACGTTGCA